>JAZNMD010000046.1:0-8929 GCA_045579385.1 Clostridia bacterium | reverse complement strand
GTTTATGCTTTATATTACAGAGAATTTCAAAAAACGTCTTGAATTATCTGATAATTAATGATATAATTAATAAAGGGCATCTCTAAAAACCCCTTTTGAGAAAAAACAGCTATGCACGACATCTGCTGCGTCAACCTCCCTCGGAGTGCGGCAGCACGCCTTTGGAAGGTTTCCTTGCAGCTGCCGCACCTATCTGTTTTTTCTTTAATCAAACGGGTTTTTAGAGATGCCCTTTATTAATTATATCATTAATTATCAGATAATTCAAGACGTTTTTTGAAATTCTCTGTAATATAAAGCAAAAACAGACAGGGCAACATCGCTTAACTGCGATGTTGCCCTTGTTTTTTATTGCAATTTAAGTTTCAACGCAAGTATCTGCTCCTCAATCCTCTTTATAACGTCAAGAAAAAACTCATCGTTTTCACCCGTAGGGTCAGGAAGTCCCCAGTTATCGTCAAAATCTCTGCCGATATATGGACAGCCCACATCACAGCCCATTGAAATTGCAATGTCGGGGGCTGGGATTTTATCAAAGGTTTTGCTGTACTGTGTAAGCTCCATATCAATTCCATACATCTTTTTCATCAGCCTTACAGCGTCCTGATTTATCTTCGGTTTTGTTTTCGTACCTGCGGAATAGCTTTCAAAAACATCACTTGCAAAATGTTTGCCAAGAGCCTCGGCAATCTGACTCCGACAAGAATTATGCACACATATAAAAGCAATCTTTTTCATATCAACCACTCACTTTCTCCAGTATTTTCATAATTTCAGCAGGCTTCAAGACCTTTCCCGTAGCCATAACCTGTTCATTGACAACAAGAGCAGGCATTTTCATAACACCGTATTCCATTATTTTCTGCATATCAGTGATGTATTCCACATCTGCTTTAATCATTGTTTCTGTAACCGCCTTTTTCGTGTTTTCATAAAGCTTTTTGCAGGAAGAACAGCCTCCGCCTAAAATTTTAATATTCATAATTTTGCCTCCGTTTTATAAAATCATTGGTTGAATGAGATTGAAAAAATATCCAGTAATAATTATTCCAATAACGCAAATTACCGTAAATATTCCCAGCAATTTAGGTTTTATTGCCTTTCTCAGCATAATCAGCGACGGCAGTGAAAGTGTAGTTACTCCCATCATAAACGAGAGAACAACACCGAGCAACGCTCCCTTTGAGAGCAGAGCCTCTGCAATGGGAATTGTTCCGAAAATATCAGCATACATCGGAACACCTGCAACGGTTGCAAGTATAACACCGAATGGATTGTTGTCACCGAGAGCCTTTATAATGAAATTTTCGGGTATCCAGTTGTGAATGACAGCACCTATACCTACTCCAATCAGTACATACGGAAATACCTTTTTCGCTGTGCCGCAGACCTGTTCAAACGCATACTTGACACGGTCTTTGAAATGCAGTTCTTCTTGTGGAATATCAAGCTGTTTTCCTTTTCGGATATATTCCTCAACCTGATTTTCAAGATGCATTTTCTCAATCAAAGTGCCGCCTGTGACTGCAATCACAAGTCCAAGCAGTACATATACAATCGCAACCTTCCAGCTGAAAATGCTCATCAGCAATATAAGAGAGCCGAGGTCAACCATAGGTGAGGAAATGAGAAATGAGAATGTTACACCAAGGGGAAGTCCTGCACTTGTAAAGCCCATAAACAGCGGTATTGACGAACAGGAACAGAACGGCGTTACCGTACCGAGCAGAGCGGCAATTATATTTGCGCCGATACCGTGAAATCTGCTGAGGATTTTCTTTGTTCGTTCAGGCGGGAAGTAGCTTTGGATATACGAGATAATGAAAATGAGAATGCCAAGCAGCACCATAATTTTTATCATATCATAAATGAAGAACTGTACACTTCCTCCGACTTTTTCGCTTGTGTCCAGACTGAGAGTGTTAAGCAAGCTGCCAATCAATCGGTTCAGCCACTCCATTCCGAGAATTTCATTCTGAAAGAAATCCCAGATTGTTTTTAGTGTTTCCATAGGGATAGCTCCTTTCTTAAATAGATATATCTAAACATAGAAATATATCTATATTTAGTTTTGAATTTAAGTCGTGCGAAGAAGAAACCAAGGTTACTTCTTACAACACGACTGATTTTCATCTGAACCACTTACAGCAGTCAGAGCATTAAAGCATTTTCTGGCATATTCAACACCTTCTGCGGAAATGGAATAGTGCATCCACTTACCCTCTTTACGACCGTTGACGATTCCGCTGTCAAGAAGGATTTTCATATGATGTGAAAGCGTAGGCTGTGTAATGTTCAGCGCTTCCAGAAGTTTGCAGGCACATTTTTCGCCGTCCGTTAAAAGCTGTAATATCTTAATTCGGTTTTCGTCACAAAATGCCTTGAAGATAACAGCTGTCTTTTTAGGATTGAGTTCCATTTGTTCACCTCATATTGATGTTTTTCTATATTATACACCATACATTGAGATTTGTCAATATGTTTTTTGAAATTTTTTTTAGAGATGCCCATTTTTTAATCTTCCTGCTGTCTATTCATATTGAGAACAAAACTTTTTATTCATCTCCATTAATCAAGAATTCTTCCGTCTGTAGAAATAGTAACTACTCTCCACGGAATAAATTTACCGCTTGCCTGTAAAGATCGCTTAACAGCGTTTTCGATACCGCCGCAGCAAGGCACTTCCATTCTTGCGATTGTTACACTTTTGATATTGTTATTTGCAATAATCTGTGTCAGCTTTTCAGTATAATCGCCCTCGTCAAGCTTAGGACAGCCGATAATGGTAACGTGATTACGAATAAATTCGTTGTGGAAATTACCATAAGCAAAAGCGGTACAGTCCGCTGCAACGAGCAGATTTGCATTTTCAAAATAAGGTGCATTTATAGGTACAAGTTTGATTTGTACAGGCCATTGTGAAAGTTGACTTGAAATAGTTGCGGCAACTGAAACTGCATCACGCTTAATTGCCTTTGACTGCGTTCCCGGACAGCCGCACGGTAGTGGCCTGCCCGATTTTGCCTGCTTTGCCGCAAGAACAGCTGTTTCATTATAGGCAGGAGCTTCACGCTCCTCAAAAGTGATTGCATTTGTCGGGCAAACTGGCAGACAATCGCCTAATCCGTCGCAATAATCCTCACGGGTAAGTCTTGCCTTTCCGTCAATCATTTCAATTGCACCCTCGTGGCAAGCTTTTGCACAAAGACCACAACCGTTGCATTTTTCTTCAGCAATTCTTATTATTTTTCTTATCATCGTTCTTCCTCCACTTCTATTTTAAATACATTTATCACATCACAATCGGGACAGCAGAAGCGTATATCTCCGTTTTTGGATTTAGGCGGTGTTCTGCCGTAACGAAGAATATCTATATACGGAAAGGCAACATGCATTGCCATAGGACAGAGCTTTCCTCGTTCGCTGTAATAATCAAAGGCGTCACCTACTTTATGCCCTCTGTGACATTCGCATTCACCTTTCTTTTCAACAAGCGATATTTTGATTTTGGGTTTCATCTCACACCTCCTTGACTTTCTGTTGATATTATACTATAATATTTGCAACAAGTCGGTTGTATTTACAACAGAAATGAGGTTTTTATGGAGAAATATATTCCAATATTAAAAAGAACCCAACTTTTTTCGGGAGTGGGTGAGGAAGAAATCGGAGCAATGCTTAATTGCTTACAGGCAAAGCTTTGCACATATAAAAAAGGCGAGTATGTTCTACGACAGGGCGAACATCTCGACAAAATTCTGGTGCTTGTGTGTGGCAAGCTTCACATTCAGCGTGATGATTACTGGGGGAACCGCAGTATCATAAATATGGTAAGCGTTGGTGAAATGTTTGGTGAAGCGTATGTTGCTCCCGTAAGTGGTACATTGATGAACGATGTGCTTGCAGTTGAAGATAGTGTAGTTGTTTTCTTCGATGTAAAGCGTATCATCACCGTTTGTTCATCGGCTTGCAGATTTCATTCAATTGTTGTACAGAATTTATTTTTTGCAATATCCGAGAAGAACAGAAAGCTTGTGCAAAAGCTAACATTTATGACGAAACGCACTACGAGAGAAAAGCTGATAGCATATCTTTCAGAAGAAGCGAAGCGACAAAACAGCAGTTCATTTTTTATTCCATTCAACCGCCAGCAGCTTGCGGATTTTTTATCTGTTGACAGGAGTGCAATGTCCAACGAGCTGTGTAAAATGCGTGATGAGGGATTGATTGAATTTGAAAAGAGCTGCTTCAAACTATTGTAATGGATGTTATAAATTGAACTATCTGTTTTACGAGTTGACTCTGTCGGAAATTCTACACAAACCTGCATATCGACTGTTTTTTATAGTGTGGAGTACTGATGTTTCATTTCAGCTAAATCAAGCGTATGTGGTTGAAACCTACAGCATTTTTCAAAAATATTTTATGAAAATGGGTGTTAATAGTATTTAGACTATTGACAAATCTTTTCGTATCATGTATAATAAAGAAAATGATTACAAAACATTTCTATATATGTTGAAAGGAAGTGGTTATTATAGCCAGAGGTGCAAAAAATCGTCCAACAAAAGAGATGATAGTTCAGATAGCATCAAAACTATATCTTGAAAAGGGATTCACAGAAACCAGCAACAAGGAAATCTGTGATATTTTGGGAATCAGCCCCGGTAATCTGACGTTCCATTATCCGCAGAGAGAACACGTTCTCACCGAATTTGTCAAGGAACTCTGCGATTTCCAATGGCGTATGATTGATGTGCTTGAACACGAGGACAAGTCACCGCTTTTGGCACTTTGCATTGAATTTGCCACCAATGCGGCAATTGCGGAAGAAAGCAATGCTATGCGTGATATTTACATTGCTTCCTACACCCACCCGATGCCCCTTGCGGTCATTCGGGAAAATGACACAAAGAAAACACAGCAGATTTTTGCGGAATTTAATCCCGACTGGACAGAGGAACAATATATGGTTATGGAGAATCTGTATTCTGCCATAGAATATGGAATGTTCTCATCGGCAGGACAGGAGGGCATCAGCCTTGATATGCGTGTTGCCTGCGGACTGGATGCGGCAATGCGGCTGTACAATGTTCCCGAAGCCTTACGCAATCAGAAGATTGAGAAAATTATTGCTATGGACTACAGGAGTTTCGGAAAGAAAATCCTCTCTGACTTCAAGGATTATATTACCGCTGTCAACTGGCAGGCGGTAGAAACCACACGGCAGAAAATGATCGCAAAATCGCAAAAAAGCAAATCGAAAAAGGAGGTACTATAATGATAGAAATTAAGACCTGGGAAAAACGGATTTTAAGCCTTGTGCTGGCGGTTGTAATGGTTTTATCTATGCTGCCAATGATGAGCATGACGACCTTTGCTGCGACAGAGGTGGAAAATCTGGGTGAAAACACCTCTACGCCTTATGCGGATGGCCTCACACAATATTTTAAGTATGATAATTATCTTTACCAAGTTACGTTTACTAACCTGAAGGCTACCGACAGGACAGCTTCTCTTAGGACCTATTCCGGCCAAATTAGCTTATCGCTTATCGGTACGAATGTCGGTACTTCTTTGAATCTATACAAAGACCGAGATGATCAGAATTCCAGCGTAACTACAAGTGACCTTCCGAAAACCGAAGACGGATCTCTTGCTTGTTATCTGCTGGATGCTGCGTCGTTAGGGCTGCAAAGACCTTCTATTGAATGGACGAATAGTACCAGTGATCCGGTGGCGATTATTCGCTGCATTTCTGCAAGCGGTCCAGAATGGAGTTGGGCAAGCGACCATTCCTCCGCCACTGCGGTTTTTACTGTAAGTGAAGCTGATTCTTGCGTTACGCTGAGTGCTGACATTAGTGCAGAGGCAGAAGCTTGTGTACAAGAAAGCCAGATAACTTACACGGCTTCCGTTAGTTTCAACGGCGTTCAGTATACGGACAAACAGACAACAATTGGCATACTGGATCACAACTGGAGCGAAATGGAAGGAAAACCCTGTTATATGACCTGCAGCAGATGCGATGCAATATGCGTAGTTGGTCATAGTGTCGAGGGTGATCACTGCGCCGTATGCGGGGATACACTTTACGGCATTTTGGTGGCGGGCAACTATATCTCACCTCAGAATGCTTCTGATGTACTGGGTGATGGTTCCATCAGCTACGATGCTGCCACGAACACCTTGACCATGACAGAGGCAACTGTAGACGCTCCTGAGTTGAATATTCCCGCATTGGAAATCACTGATGGAGAGATCACACTTGCACTGGTTGGTGACAATGCACTGATTAGCTGTCGCAGCGTATTTCGAGACGAAGAAACAGGCGAGTGGGATGGTTATCCTGCCATCTCCATTGCCGAGGGGGCAAGCTTGATCATCTCCGGTGATGCTTCTGCGACCCTGAACCTGGCAGGCAATGACTTTGGCTATACTACCAATGACCACATCCCCAGCGCATCAGCCATTTCCGGCGGAAGTCTGATGGTCAACGGCGGCCGCATAAACGCAGAGAGCGGCAGCGGAATCCGTCTGAGCGGTGACTATACCCAGACCGGCGGCAACGTGAGTATCGGATATCTGGAGGCACAGAACGTCTCTGTTTCCGGTGGCACCCTCGAAAGCAAAGGCTGGTCCGGCATTTCCCCTGAATACGCTGATAATAATGCCGGCGGTATTCACGGTATCTTCACTCAGAAGAACATCAGCATTTCCGGAGGTTCCGTCACTACTTCCAGCGGAGTGTTGGGACATAACGGAAACTATATTGGAGAGTCAACCGTTAACGGCGAGGAAGTCGTCACGCACGGTCTGTATGCCCTGGAGGACATTACCATCAGCGGCGGTACCGTTACCTCCACCGGCGGTTCCGGCGGCTATGTCATTGATAGTTTTGGTTTTTTGATTTGGGGAGGTTACACAGAGGACGATGAATGGATTGGCACGCCTTCCGGTGCGGCACTGGAAGCACCCCAGTGGAGCATCTCTGATACGGCTACCTTCATTTGCGGCTCGGATACCTCCCACCGTGGCAGTACACAAACCTGCCTGGATGAGCAGTGTGTGTTTTGCGGTGAGCAGTACAATGGGATCGATCACTGCTACGATGAAACGAACCATGTTTGTTCCGTCTGCGGCAAGGTGGAGACCTTTACGGTTTATTGGGCATTGGCAGATTCTTTGATGCAGAGTACAAGCACATACGGTCAGGACTTTGTCCAGACCTTTACCATACCGGAGAATACTCATCTGAGGATCAATTACATATGTTGGATTGATGACCCTTCGGTTCGGGTCAACTATACCTATGAAAACGGTGTGCTGACCATTGCGTCAGCAGATCTTCCCGCTGCGGATATTGAAATCGTTTGCGACTATTATGTGGAAGTGAAGTTCCATGCAAACGGCGGCGTGATAAAGCCGGAAGAGGGCTATCCGGTACCGGGTGACACCGGCTTTGCAGAGGATGGAAGCTACTGGATTCAGGTGTTCGGAGTGGGTCAAGAAATTGATAATTTCCCAAACGCCGAAGTGAGCCGTACAGGATACACCTTCGTAGAATGGTGCGACGCGAGCGGCAAGGTCTATCCCATGGACACGCCGGGTAGAGTAGAACCATATGTACTGGCAACCAAGGATGTAACCCTCTACGCCCGGTGGCAGTGCAACCACTCCGGCGGCACGGCGACCTGCACCACCCAGGCAGTCTGCGAAATCTGCGGCACAAGCTATGGCGAGCTTGATCCTAACAACCACGCAAGCGAAAACTACACCTACACCGACAACGGCGACGGAACGCACGATAAGGTTTGCTCTGTCTGCGGTTACGTGGAAAATGCAAGCGAGCCTCACAGCCATGTTTACACCGCAGATGAAACCACAGACACTATCGCTCATATTTGCATCTGCGGCGACGTAGAAATGAGCTTTACACTGAACATTCCCACCGCAACCTACGGCGACAGCACGATGGCAGTACCGCATTTTACTTGCAGCGATACCACCTATGCAGGCGAGTTTCCTGTGATTACAATTGACGGCGAGGGAAACAATTATCCCACAAATGCAGGCACTTACGAAGTTATCATGACATGGGGCGAAGTGAGCGTCAGCGGAGAATATGTGGTTGAAAAAGCAGAAGCATCCGTTTTGACTGAACCTATGGGCAATACCATGATTTACAACGGTGAGGCACAGGAACTCATTTCCGCAGGCACAGCTATCGGCGGTACAATGATGTACGCACTTTCTGAGGACGGTGAATACTCGGCAGAAATCCCTACAGCTACAAACGCAGGCGATTATACCGTCTGGTATTATGTACAGGGTGACGGCGTGAACTATGCTGACAGCGAAAAGGCAAGTATTGATGTGAATATCAGTAAGGCTGTACCAACAGTGGATATGTTTACATTTATACTTCCTGCTGACCTTGTATACGACGGAACTGAAAAGATACCGACTGTAACGCTTAATGATGATATTGTTGGTATGGGCGAATTCACTATTGAGTACTATTCTGACGGCACATACACAGAGGAACCGCCTGTTGATGCAGGAGAATATACAGTATACCTCGTTATTTCCGAGGGCGACAACTATCTTGGACTTGATGCAAATCGTTTTTCGGAATGGACATTCACAATTGCTCCAATTGACATCTCCGATGCAGAAATTAAACTTATAGATGAACTCACTTATTCAGGTGAAGAACAAACACAGACCTTTTCCTTTTTTGTAAATGAACTCCTTATGCCGTTGGATAATTGCATTGTTTCAGGTAATACAGGAACAGATGCAGGAGAATACACTCTGACGGTCGAAGTAATAAGTGATAATTTTACTGGTACAGCTTCTGCGGAATGGAGTATTGCGAAGGCAACTCCCGAAGTGAATATTCCTACTGCAAGTGAACTGACCTATG
>JAZNMD010000045.1:0-13621 GCA_045579385.1 Clostridia bacterium | reverse complement strand
GACAGCATTGATGTTGTTGTGGTTTTTCCATGTGTTCCTGCAATTGCTATCGGGAATTTATAAAGCTTCATAAGCTCCCCAAGCAGTTCGGCTCTTTCCATCACGGGTATTCCGAGTGACCTTGCTTTTACAAGTTCGGGGTTGTCTTTGGGGATTGCCGCAGTATAGCACACAAGGTCAGGGTCACATATGTTTTCACCACAGTGCCCTATATGGATTTCGATATCGGCTGCATTTAATCTTCTTGTTATTTCAGTTTCACAGCGATCCGAGCCACTGACTTTATACCCAAAAAACTTCAGCATATGTGCAAGTGCGCTCATACTTATGCCGCCAATTCCAACCATATGTATATATGCATTGCTGGGTAGCTCTGAGAAATTTATCATCATGTTCATCTCCCTTGTTTGCTCATTGAAAATATGTAAACGATTTTTACGGACTTCCGTCTGATTTATATACAGTATACTACATTTTATAAAATTTATCAATACGGGAAGTCCATATTATTCCAAAATAATTTTATGCAAAAATATTAATTTTCATACTATTAAAAAAATGCCGGGCAATGCTTGGCGAAAAGAGGTGCATTATGTTAATAACTGACGTTAAAGTTAGGAAGATTAACGCTGAAGGCAGAATGAAAGCAGTTGTTTCGGTTACTTTTGATGATTGTTTCGTTGTACACGACATCAAGGTTATCGAAGGTCAAGAAAGACTGTTTATCGCAATGCCAAGCCGCAAAACTCCTGACGGGGAATTCAAGGATATCGCTCATCCTATCAATGCTGATATGAGAGAGCAACTTCAAAGCATTATCCTTGAAAAGTACGAAGAATCCTTAAACGAAGCTGTTGTTGAGGAATAATTTAAAGTCACAAAAAAGGTTACAACTGATGGTTGTAACCTTTTTTGTTTGTTTTAAAATGGTTTGCTCTTTAAAAGATTTATTGCAATCTCTGTGTTCTTTTCTGCCAGTTCTTTGAACATTTCGCCCTTTTTACAGATTTCTTCCACTATCTCTGTGCGGTTTTCCATTATCTCAACCACAAACTTAAACAATTTGTCAACATCAATGCAATCCACATCTTCAAAATATTTGAGTTCTGCTGATTTCATTGCTGCAACAACCTTAGGGTCATAGTTAAGTGCTATGCAGGGCACCCCCATCTTTACAGCATAAAGCAAGGTGTGAAGTCTCATCCCCAGAACAAATTCCGCCCCATCTATTATACCCATCATAAGTGCAGGACTGCACTCATCAAAATACTTTCCACAAGGGACTTTAGTTCCTGTTACGATTTCTTGGGAAATCTTTTTATCAAATCTGCTTTGCATCGGAATAATCAGTGCCTTTATCCCCAATTCACTGTGCACCCGTTCGATAAACGAACATATCTTTTCATTAAAGTTTTTATCAAGCTTCTTCCACTCTCTTACTGACATCACAAAATATTTATCTTCTTTGCCAATGCCTGCGGCTTTAACAGCGTTTTCCACCATTTCTCCAACCTCCACTCTTGAAGTAAACACGGGGTCAGATGTAACCTGAGCGGGTATATTCTCCAAAGATTTTCCCATAAGTCTTTCAATCTCCTGAAGTGAAGATTCTTCACGCAGAGTTATATAATCCACCATCCCAAGTGTGCGCCTTATGTACTTGAAGTTCTTTTCCTTCTTAACCGGTCCTATACCATTGGCATAGAGCATAGCTTTTGCGCCTCTTAATTTAGCGAGTTTTATTATAGAAAGATAATAATATAAAGACTTTGAGCTTGTGACATCCTGAATAAGGCTTCCGCCGCCACTGATTAAAAGCTTTGTTCTTTTAAAGAGTCTCCATATCTTCCAGAAATCCAGTCGGCTTATCGAGTTTACGCCATAAACCCGTGCGGTCTCCTCAGGTGTTTTGGAAAGCACTGTTATGGAAATATTGGGGGCCTCCTCTTTTAAATCCTTTATTATAGCTGCTAAAATAGATTCATCCCCGCTGTTGGAAAATCCGTAATATCCCGACAAAACAACATCCGTATCACGTTTGCCTTGTCCGCAAATCAGATATTTTTCTGCATCTTCTATATCCTTGTCGGTCACTTTGTGCATAGGCACCCCTGTTGCGATTGAAGTATACATCGTCAAAGCATCATGTGCCATGGTATCAACCGAGTAGTATTTTTTAACCGTCTCAAGTGCATAGTCGCCCAATTCTTTACGTTTTTCCCCGGCTTCCTCGCCAAGAAGGCTCTCCAAATCCTTTATAAGCACCTCTGTTGCAACAGCATCACAGCCACGGCAACAAAAGTTGGTATCAATTGAAACAGCAAGCTTGTCCTCATCAAAAATGCCGATATAACCTTCATTCCCTGCGATGATTGCAGGCTTTTTGCACGCCATCGCTTCAAGTGCCGCACGGCTTACACCAACAAACACCTGAGCAGATGCAAGAAATTTGTTTATATCCGTTCTGCTGCCCGTGGTGATTATAACTCTTTTGCCGATGGTTTTATTCACATTTTCGGCTTCTTTTTGTATGCTGTCAAAATCATTTCCTCCACCGACAATCACAACCTCAAGCTTTGGAAACTTGTCATACAGCATAACAGCTGCCTCTATCAGTTTGTGTGCTGCAAGGCTGCGGTCTGTGTCCATACGGCTTACATAGACAATTCTGTCCTTGTCTTCGCCCAATTCAAACTCCTTTGAAATATCTGAATAATCAACGCTGTCCGAAAATTTTTCAGTATCAACGCCATTAATTGTTACCTTTATATTTTCGGGATCAGAATGGTAATTGTCAATAAGATATTCTTTTATGTCATCACTTACCGCAAGACTTCTGTCGCCCCAGTTTGTAAGGAGCTTAAACGGAAAACGTGTGCTGAACACCCAATGTGCAGTGGTAACAAACCTGAAATTCATTTTTCTGCTGAGAAGACCGCACAAAAAGCCTGGGATTCTTGCGTGGGCGTGAACAACATCAATCCCGTTTTCCATGATAATCTTTCTGAGCTTTTTGTAAGCACTCCTCAAGGAAAAAACACTTTTTTTATTGAGTTCCACGCAGAAATGCTTTATCCCTGCATCCTCAAGCTCCTTTACATAAGCTCCGCCATTGGAAGCCACTATAACCTCAACACCTTTTCGGCTGAGTGCCTTTGAAAGTTCCACTATATGTGTTTCAGCTCCGCCTATATCAAGCTGCATTGTAGTCATTAAAACCTTCATATATAATTGCTCTCCCTTCGCTTAATGTACTAAAAGGTACGACGCATAGGCACCGTACCTCTTAATCTATCTTATTCCGTTTTGTCGTCTGCCGATGGACTGAATACCGTATTTACAAGCTCGGTGGTTTTTGCATCATTACAGAGATAGTAAGAAACGCCGCCTATCGTCTGCGGTACGCCGGGAAGCTGATACATATTAACCTTTTCAGAGGTTATCTTACCGATTGCACCAAGATGCTTTATCAGATCTCTTGTTGTATAGTTTGTGCGGACATTTCTGCAAACAACCTCAAAAAGCTCATCTGCTTTTACCAGGTATTTTGCATTTACCTTTTGCGAAACCAGTGCTTTTATGAACGCCTGCTGAGCTTCCACTCTGCCAATATCGCCCGTTGCATAACCCGGATACCCCGGATTACCTTTTCTGAATCTTACAAAATCGTGGGCATCTTCCCCATTCAGTGTTTGCAGACCCGGCTGAAGGTCTATGTGAAGATTCTGCACGGGGTCATCATACTTCATACGGAATGGCACATTGAACTCAACACCGCCAAGTGCATCAATGATTTCTTTGAACCCATTAAAATTCACACTCATAAAATAATGTATCGGAAGTCCTGTAAGCGCTTTGATTTTTTGTACGCTGAGTTCCTCAGGCTCTTTTAGATTACCCTTTCTGACCTCCTGCGCACCGATACCTATGGCAGCATTGATTTTCTGGTAATGATTTCCCACAAGCACCCTTGTGTCACGCGGGATAGAAAGGACCGAAAGAGCACCCGTCTTACCGTTAAGGCTGGCAAGCATAATTGTATCACTTCTCATACCGCCTTCATCAACGCCCAGAAGAAGAATATTTACCATACCAACATTATCCTGCTTATCCAGTGAGTCCAGCGTGATATGCTCGCCCAGATAAAGATTAGACAGGAAGCTTGCAGCCATAACCCCACCTACCGTTGAAAGAACGATACAAAAAGCACATATTACAGATATAATTATTTTCTCTTTTTTGCTGAAAACTGTCAATTTACATCCATTGCCTTTCATTAAACTTTTGATTTCAAAACATACTTATTATATCCAAACAAGCCCCAAAAGTCAACCTCTTTGAGGTTTTGCAATCAAAATTTAATATAATGTTTACATTTCGCAAAGGTTCTTTTCTGTCCGCCGGTACAAAATAAATTTGTTTCCGATTACCTGAACCACCTGCGAACCGGTTTTTGCCGCAAGTTCTTCCGCAACTTCTCTTGCTGACATCATTGAATTGTCAAGAACATTGCCCTTGATAAGCTCTCTTGCTTCAAGTGCATCATCTATCTGCTTTATCATATTTTCAGAGATACAATCTTTCCCCACCTGATAAAGCGACGGAACTCTGTTTGCCAAGCCTCTTAAATAGGCTCTTTCCTTACTTGTCATATTCTTTCATTCCTTTCAGTTTTTATTCATTTCTTCCGATAATATATCCGCAAGATGAGCAAAATCCTCCAGCGAAAGTTTTTCGCCCCTGATATTTGCGTCAAGTCCCGCCTTTGTGACCGCCTGCACAGCCGCTTCCTTTTCAAGCTTTATATACGGATTTTTGGAAAGTGCATTGATAAGTGTTTTTCTTCTTTGCCCGAACGCTGCCTTTATGATTTTGAACATAAAAGCTTTGTCCTTGACGCTTACCCTTGGCCTTTCAAGCACCGAAAGCTTGATTACCACAGATTCAACCTTGGGCTGAGGCATAAAGCAATGCGGCTCTGCCCTGCAGATTATCTTAGGTTCGGTATAAAACTGCACCGCCAGGGAAAGTGCCCCGTAATCCTTGCCCCCAGGGTTTGCAGCCATTCGGTCTGCAACCTCTTTCTGCACCATAACCGTCAACGATTTTACAGGGATCTCGTTCTCCAGGAACGTCATAATAATCGGTGTCGTTATATAATAGGGAAGATTTGCAACAACCGCAACGGGCATATCGTCAAATTTTTCAGAAATCAAAGCCTTGAGGTCAACCTTCATCACATCGTTTAATATAACCTCGGTATTTTCAAGGCCTGACAGCGTGTCCTCAAGAAGAGGCAGCAGATTTTTGTCGATTTCAACTGCAACCACCTTGCCTGCCGCATTTGCAAGCTCACGTGTAAGTGTTCCTGCTCCCGGCCCGATTTCCAAAGCTCCCCAGGTTTTGTCAAGCCCGGCGCCCAGAACTATCTTATCAAGTATACCCTTGTCAATTAAAAAATTCTGTCCCAATGATTTGGAAAAAGAAAACCCGTGCTTTGTTATGACAGACTTAAGTTCTGACGGATTTGAAAGCTTCATTCAAGACCGCCCCCTTTCACATTTCATTTCCTAAAATAACAGCACCAGAAAACTCTGATGCTGATTTGTTTTAAAAATATTTTTACAAATTTTACAAAATTGATTGACAAAGCCAATTTCATATGATACAATTGTTATCTATTATAGTGCGTCTTTTTGCGGTTTTTTAAATTTTATCCGTATTTTTATTGCTTTTTTTACTGTGTTTTCAGTATAGCATAAGCTTTTAAAAATTGCAATAGATGATTCAAATATTTTTGTAAAATTTTTAAAACTTTTTTCAAAAATACCACTATATATTGTACTTTTTTACTTAATTTATACACTAATTTGGTCGTCTTTCGGCATGACCACAATATTACGAAGAGGTGATTTATTTTATGGTACATCCGGTGAAACTTGGCAGGAACACCCGTATGAGCTATGGTAAGATAAGAGAGGTTATTGATATGCCCAATCTTATCGAAATCCAAAAAAACTCATATGACTGGTTTCTGAACGAAGGGTTAAAAGAGGTCTTCCACGATGTGTCACCTATTACGGATTACACAGGAAATCTTATTCTGGAGTTTATTGACTACAGAATAGATATGAATCCGAAATACGACATTGAAGAATGCAAGGAAAGGGATGCAACCTATGCCGCTCCGCTGAGAGTTAAGGTTAGACTTATTAACAAGGAAACCGGCGAGGTTAAGGAGCAGGAAATCTTTATGGGCGATTTCCCGATAATGACTCCCTCCGGCACCTTTATCATAAACGGCGCTGAACGTGTTATCGTCAGCCAGCTTGTCCGTGCACCAAGTGCATACTTTGCTGAAAAGTTTGACAAGATCGGTAAAAAGCTCTTTTCTTCTCAGGTTATCCCTAATCGTGGTGCGTGGCTTGAATATGAAACTGACAGCAACGATTTGTTCCATGTAAAAATCGATAAAATGAGAAAAACCCCCATCACTGTTCTTATTCGTGCTCTTGGCTTTGGCACAGATGCTGAGATTAATGCTCTCTTCGGCGAGGACGAGCGTCTTTTGCGTACCATGGAAAAGGACACCACTAAGACATGCGAAGAAGGTTTGCTTGAAATATACAGAAAGCTTCGTCCGGGTGAACCTCCCACAATCGAGAGTGCCCAGACACTTATTACAAATCTGTTCTTTGACCCCAAACGCTATGACCTTGCAAGAGTGGGCAGATATAAGTTCAATCAGAAGCTTGGTCTTGCGGGACGTATTGTTGGTAAGGTTTCAGCTGAAAACTATGTAAACCCTGAAACAGGCGAGCTTATCGCAGCCCAGGGCGATACCTTTACCAAGGAAACTGCACGTGCACTTGAAGCAGCAGATATAAATGCTGTTCTTCTTCAGATAGATGATGAACACACAACAAAGGTTCTTTCAAACGGAATGGTTGAGCTTTCCGACCTGGTTGACTACAATCCCCGTGAATACGGAATCAACGAAAAGGTTCGTTACTCCATCCTCAAGGAAATCACGGCAGAGCATCCCGATATGAACTCCGACGAGTTCAAGGCAGCTCTTACTGAGCGTCGTGATGAGCTTATCCCACGTCACATTGTGGTAGACGATATTATCGCTTCTATATCATATGTAGGCAACCTTGCCGCAGGCGTAGGTTCAGTGGATGATATTGACCACCTTGGCAACCGTCGTTTAAGAAGCGTTGGAGAGCTTCTTCAGAACCAATTCAGAATCGGTCTTGCAAGAATGGAAAGAGTTGTTCGTGAAAGAATGTCCACTCAGGATCTTGATTCTATCACACCGCAGACTCTTATCAATATCCGTCCTGTAACTTCTGCTGTTAAAGAATTCTTCGGTTCTTCACAGCTTTCACAGTTTATGGACCAGATTAATCCTCTTGGTGAGCTTACCCACAAGAGAAGACTTTCAGCCCTTGGTCCCGGCGGTCTTTCAAGAGAAAGAGCCGGATTTGAGGTGCGTGACGTTCACCATTCTCACTATGGACGTATGTGTCCTATTGAGACTCCTGAAGGTCCTAACATCGGTCTTATCAACTCACTTTCAGGCTTTGCTAAGGTTAACGAGTATGGATTTATTGAAACTCCATATCGCAAGGTAGACAAAGCTTCGGGTTGTGTTACTGATATAGTTGAATATATGACAGCTGACACTGAGGATGGCTACTATGTAGCTCAGGCAAATGAGCCTATTGCCGAGGATGGCAAGTTCCTTGCTAAAAAGGTTGTTACAAGATACAAGGATGAGTTCCTTGAAGTATCGGCAGAACCCGGCAAGTGTATGGTTGACTATATGGACGTATCGCCAAGGCAGGTTACATCAATCGCAACAGCGATGATCCCGTTCCTTGAAAACGACGATGCTAACCGTGCGCTGATGGGCCCTAACATGCAGCGTCAGGCTGTTCCGCTCCTTGTTCCTGAATCTCCGATTATCGGTACCGGTATGGAATTCAAGGCAGCTAAAGACTCCGGCGTTTGCGTTCTTGCTAAAAACAGCGGTGTTGTTTCAAAGGTTTCAGCGCGTCAGATAGAAATCAAAAACGATGATGGTGCAACTGACTCGTACAAGCTGATTAAATTTACCCGTTCAAACCAGGGTATGTGCATTAACCAGCGTCCTATCGTTGTTGAGGGCGAGCGTGTTGAAGCAGGCGACATCATTGCAGACGGTCCTTCTACAAAGAATGGCGAAATCGGTCTGGGCAGAAACATTCTTATCGGCTTTATGACCTGGGAAGGTTATAACTACGAGGATGCTATGCTCATCAACGAACGCCTTGTTAAAGAAGATATTCTTACCTCAATCCATATTGAGGAATATGAAATTGAAGCTCGTGATACCAAGCTTGGTCCTGAGGAAATCACCCGTGATATTCCCAATGTGGGCGAAGATGCTCTTAAAGACCTTGACGAACGCGGTATCATCCGTATCGGCGCTGAGGTTTCAAGCGGCGACATCCTTGTGGGTAAGGTTACTCCAAAGGGCGAAACCGAGCTTTCTGCTGAAGAAAGACTTCTTCGTGCAATCTTCGGCGAAAAAGCACGTGAGGTTCGTGACACATCACTCCGCGTACCGCACGGCGAATATGGAATTATTGTTGACGTTAAAGTCTTCACTCGCGAAAACAGCGATGAGCTTTCTCCGGGTGTAAATCAGATAGTTCGTTGTTATATCGCACAGAAGAGAAAAATCTCTGTCGGCGATAAAATGGCGGGTCGTCACGGTAACAAGGGTGTTATTTCAAGAATTCTTCCGGAGGAAGATTTGCCCTTCCTGCCTGACGGAACACCTCTTCAGATAGTTCTTAACCCGCTGGGTGTTCCTTCCCGTATGAACATCGGTCAGGTGCTTGAGGTTCATCTTGGTTATGCAGCAAAAGCACTCGGCTGGAAGGTTGCAACTCCTGTATTTGATGGTGCTAACGAGGAAGATATTATGAACGCACTTGAAGAAGCCGGATACGAAAGAGATGGTAAGACCATCCTTTACGACGGTAGAACAGGCGAGGCATTTGATAATCGTGTAACAGTTGGTTATATGCATATGCTTAAGCTTGCCCATCTTGTTGATGACAAAATTCATGCCCGCAGTACAGGTCCTTACTCACTCGTTACTCAGCAGCCACTCGGTGGTAAAGCTCAGTTCGGTGGACAGAGATTTGGTGAAATGGAAGTTTGGGCGCTGGAAGCTTATGGTGCAGCTTACACACTTCAGGAAATTCTTACTGTTAAATCCGACGATGTTGTTGGTCGTGTTAAAACCTATGAGTCAATTGTTAAGGGCGAAAACGTTCCCAATCCGGGCGTGCCTGAATCCTTCAAGGTTCTTATCAAGGAACTTCAGAGTCTGGCACTTGATGTTAAAGTTCTTGACGATCAGGGTAATGAAATAATCCTTAAGGAACTTGTTGACGAGGACGAAGCTGAAGATTTGCATGTAAGCATCGACAAGGCTGAAGATGCGCCTGACACGCAATATAATGATGCTCCTATGTCGGATGAGGACCTTATTGACAGTGAATTCTTCTCTGATTTTGAGGATACGGAACTCGATGATAACAGCTTTGATGATGACAATGCTGATTTTGAGGACTTCCTCCCTGACGACGAAGAGTTTGATGATGATATAGACGACGAAATTTAATTAAAACAACGGAGATATTTAACCATTTTCGCCGCTCACAGCAGAGATGGTACTGATTGTTTAAATTTGTGAGCAGAAAGTCGAGTGATAATCTAATGAATGAATATCAGAATTTCGATGCTATTCAAATCGGTCTTGCTTCGCCTGAAAAAATCCGTGAATGGTCACACGGTGAAGTTAAAAAGCCCGAAACTATAAATTACAGAACATTAAAGCCCGAAAAAGATGGTCTCTTCTGCGAGAAAATCTTCGGGCCACAGAAGGACTGGGAATGTCATTGCGGAAAGTACAAAAGAGTACGCTATAAAGGCGTTGTTTGTGACCGCTGCGGCGTTGAAGTTACACGTGCAAAGGTACGTCGTGAAAGAATGGGCCATATCGAGCTTGCTGTTCCCGTATCACACATCTGGTACTTCAAGGGTATTCCCAGCCGTATGGGTCTTATCCTTGATATGTCCCCACGTCTTTTGGAAAAAGTGCTTTATTTTGCAGCATATGTGGTAATTGACCCGGGCAAAACCGGCCTTATGAAAAACCAGATATTAAGCGAACGCGAGTATCGTGAAGAGTGCGAAAAATACGGAAACGATGCTTTCCGTGCAGGCATGGGCGCTGAGGCTGTTCTTGAAATGCTTCAGGCAATCGACCTTGAAGCACTTTATGAAGAATTAAAGGCAGACCTTGAGGGTGCAAAGGGTCAGAAGAAAATCCGTACAGTAAGGCGTCTTGAGGTGGTTGACGCATTCCGTCAATCAGGCAACAAACCTGAATGGATGATTATGCCTGTTCTCCCCGTAATCCCGCCTGAAATCAGACCAATGGTTCAGCTGGATGGCGGCAGATTTGCAACATCTGACTTAAATGACCTTTACAGACGTGTTATTAACAGAAACAATCGTCTTAAAAGACTTCTTGACCTGGGTGCTCCTGAAATCATTGTCCGCAATGAAAAGAGAATGCTTCAGGAAGCTGTTGACTCCCTTATCGATAATGGCAGACGTGGCAGACCCGTTACAGGTCCCGGAAACCGTCCCCTTAAGTCCCTTTCAGATATGCTTAAGGGTAAGCAGGGTCGTTTCCGTCAGAACCTCCTTGGTAAGCGTGTTGACTATTCAGGACGTAGTGTTATCGTTGTAGGTCCTGAGCTTAAGATTTATCAGTGCGGATTGCCTAAAAAGATGGCTCTTGAGTTATTCAAGCCCTTTGTTATGAAAAAATTAGTCAATGACGGTCTTGCACACAATATAAAATCAGCAAAAAGAATGGTTGAAAGGGTTCGCCCTGAGGTTTGGGATGTGCTTGAAAGCGTAATTTCCGAGCATCCTGTTCTCCTCAACCGTGCACCTACACTTCACAGACTTGGTATTCAGGCATTTGAGCCTGTTCTGGTTGAAGGTAAAGCTCTTAAGCTTCATCCGCTGGTTTGTACCGCATTTAATGCCGACTTTGACGGTGACCAGATGGCTGTCCATCTTCCTCTTTCGGCTGAAGCTCAGGCAGAAGCAAGATTCCTTATGCTTTCGGCTAACAACTTGCTTAAGCCTCAGGATGGTAACCCCGTAACTGTTCCTACTCAGGATATGGTTCTCGGTAGCTACTACCTGACAATCCAGATAGATGACGAGCTTGGTGCAGGAAAGGTATTCTCCTCTGAAGACGAAGCTACTCTTGCTTATGCAAATGGTGTTGTAGGACTTCATGCTCCTATCAAGGTTCGTGTAAGTCGCGAGATAGATGGCGAGATTGTTACAGGTATCATAGATGCCACAGTGGGAAGACTTATCTTCAACGAAAAAATCCCGCAGGATTTAGGTTTTGTTGACAGAAGTATTCCTGAAAACAAGCTTGCACTTGAGATTGCTTTCCGTGTTGATAAGAAAAAGCTTGGTCAGATTATTGACAAGAGTATAAAAATCCACGGTATAACCAAAACCGCAACTGTTCTTGACGATGTAAAAGCAATGGGCTTTAAGTATTCAACACGCGGTGCTATTACCGTTGGTGTTGCAGATATTGAAATTCCTGAAGAGAAAAAAGCTCTTCTTGCAGAAGCAGAGGCAGAAATTGAGGTAGTTACCAAAAAGTTCCTACGCGGTCTTTTGTCTGATAACGAGAGATATGAAAAGGTTATAAATATCTGGTCTGAAACTTCCAACAAGGTTACAGATGCACTTATGAAGAATCTTGACGAGCTTAACCCTATCTTTATGATGGCTAACTCCGGTGCCCGTGGTAGCGTTAACCAGATTCGTCAGCTTGGCGCTATGCGTGGTCTTATGGCAGATACTTCAGGTCGTACAATCGAAATTCCTATTCGTGCAAACTTCCGTGAAGGTCTTACCGTTCTTGAGTACTTTATTTCAACTCACGGTGCTCGTAAAGGTCTTACCGATACCGCTCTCCGTACAGCCGACTCAGGTTATCTTACCAGACGTCTGGTTGACGTTTCTCAGGATGTTATTATCCGCGAGGATGACTGCGGAACTACCGATGGTATAATCGCAACAGATATTAAAGATGGCAACGAGGTTATCGAAAATCTGAAAGACAGACTTCTGGGCAGAACATCTTGCGAGGACATCGTAAATCCTGAAACCGGCGAACTTATTTGTGCTGCAGGCGATATGATTACTCCAGGCAAAACAGATGCTGTTGTTGCTGCAGGTATCAAATCAGTTAAGATACGTTCAGTTCTTAAATGCCGTTCAAGAATTGGCGTTTGTGCTAAATGTTATGGTCACAACCTTGCAAATGGCGAAGCAGTTAACATTGGCGAAGCAGTTGGTATAATCGCTGCACAGTCCATCGGCGAACCCGGTACACAGCTTACAATGCGTACCTTCCACGCCGGCGGTGTCGCAGGAGACGATATTACCCAGGGTCTTCCTCGTGTTGAAGAACTTTTTGAAGCAAGAAAGCCAAAGGGTCTTGCAATTATTGCTGAAATCGGTGGTCGTGTTAAAATTACCGAGAACAAGAAAAAACGTGAAATCACTATTCTTGATGATGAAAATGGCAATACCGCAACCTATCTTATTCCTTATGGTTCAAGAATCAAGGTTCATGATGACGATGTGCTTGCTGCAGGCGATGAGCTTACAGAAGGTTCAATCAATCCGCATGACATCCTTGCAATCAAGGGATATACAGCTGTTCAGGATTATCTCATCCAGGAAGTACAAAGAGTTTACCGTCTCCAGGGTGTTGATATCAACGATAAGCACATTGAAGTTATCGTAAGACAGATGATGCACAAGGTAAAAATTGAAGACGCAGGCGATACCGAATTCCTTACAGGTTCTCTTGTTGAAAGATATGAGCTTGAGAGAGTAAACGAACAAATGCGTGCCGAAGGCAAGGCTGAAGCAGTTCACTCAGAAGTTCTTATGGGTATCACAAAAGCCGCTCTTGCAACTGATTCATTCCTTTCAGCTGCATCATTCCAGGAAACAACCCGTGTTCTTACTGACGCTGCAATCAAAGGAAAGATTGACCCGCTTGTTGGTCTTAAGGAGAACGTTATCATTGGTAAGCTTGTTCCTGCAGGAACAGGTATGCCGGTATACAGCGATATTGACGTTGTTCCGACAGACTTTACCGACAATATAATATTCAGCTAAAATTTTAAATACGCCGATGCAAGTTACTTGCATCGGCGTATATTTTTGAATCTTATTCAGTTTTTAACAGCACCTTTTTTCAGGGGATGGATAAAATTGATTCAGAACACACAAACCGAGCCAAAAGCGGAGCTTTTGGGACCCCGAAGGTGTACTTGTGTACATCGAGAGGCGAGGTTTGTGCGTAGCAAAAAGACTTTTAAAAGCATAAAAGTCGCATAACAATGCGGCTTTTCAACATTTTTAACAGTTTTTTATTCCCGTTTCACAAGATAATAAGTTTTGATTGTTCCGTCTTTTTGCGGTCGGGACAATTTTA
>JAZNMD010000044.1:0-15392 GCA_045579385.1 Clostridia bacterium | reverse complement strand
AGCGTTGAACATGCCGATATTGGAGAGTATGGTTTCGACCTCGGAATACATCTTGTCAAGATGCTCCGCTTTTTTGTAGAGCCATACGGGAATGTGCTTGCGGTGCGTGATCTTTGCAGACTCACCGCGCTCAATGACCTCATACTTTTCGTGCATATGCTCGTAGAAGCCGTCCTGCCAAAATTCCGACAGCCGCGCTTGGTTGCCGACGATCTCTTTAGCGGTCAATCGGTTGTCCTCAGATAGCGGCACGAAGCAGAGGTGCATATGAGGTGTTTTCTCATCGAGGTGGATAACGGCGGATACGATGTTTTGCTCTCCCACTCGTTCCGCCATAAAATCGTAGGCACGTTTCATATAGGCGAGCATTTCATCGAGGCTCATCGGTTGGAGCAAATCGGGTGAGCCGGTGATGAGCGTTTCCACAAGAAGCACACTATTCTTCTTGATGACTGTCTTACATTCACTCTCGGCTATGCGCTCCTTCACTATCTTGCGATAGCTTTTTTGTGCGGGTGGTTTCAGATGGATATTGTCCTTGCTCCTTTCAAGGTCAATATCGGGATTGGACTTGTATGCTTCTTTCTCTCGTTCATTGTGTTTCTGCGCACTGAGTATCGTGCCTCCCTTGTGTTTCTTAAATCGTAAAATCGCGTGTACTGCTATAAGCGTTTCCTCCTGTTAGTCGTATTTTATGGGTTGCGTTGGGAGAGCGAGGAGGACGCGGGTACACCGCACAAACGCGGCGGCGCTGTCACGCCTTGTGCTTTCGTCGAAGCCCTGCCGCCATTAAGCGGGGCGGCAGAACTTCACCGAAGCAGAGCAAATTTGCCTCCGCAAATTTACTCTGCGTTTATACGGTGTAACATACTATACCTTGCGATGCAAGGAGTGTGCCATCCGTTCCCTCTGGACTCCCTAAAAGGCTGCGGCGGAGCAGAAGCAATCCCGATCTATTGCCTCTGCATCCTTGCAACCTTACGGCTCATTTCGGCACAAGCACACCCGCAGCTTGTCCCTCATTTGCCGTGTTGAAGTAGACAACATTCTCACCTCTGGCTCGAATGTTTCCCTCTGCAACGGATGAGTGTATCCGTTGCTACCGCCTCCGCGACCTCCTTTCTCTCGTCGGCAGTTATGTATTTGTGGGGGCAGTTATTACATATCCAACGATACTGCCGCCGTGTTTTTCGGGTGGTGATTCCTCACTTCGGCTCACTCTGAACCGAGGTCAACCTCGTGCCATCTTGGCACGAAGCGCAGGGAAAAACAAAAAAGACCCATACTTTTACATACAGGTTACGGAGAGAAACACCAAAAAGCGAACGGCACTTGTTCGCTTAAAAAGGTGATCTCCGTGCCCTTTATGTATGTAAAGTACGAGTCTAAAGACCTCGTGAACGCTCGTGCTAAGCGTATAGAAAGACGGGACTTACTCACTGCCCGCGGCACTTATAATCATATTTTGTTTGTATAAGATTAAGCCAAACAGGCTATACTCATAATGGAGTAGTCTGCCTAACTTACATCTTAGGGAGCATCAGTATATCATATTGTTACAAGCTTGTCAAGGGGAAATTTGTCTATATGAGTAAATTTTTCAGAATATTCATTTATGAAAACAGGCGTTGCCGGGAAAGCAACGCTTAAAATTATTTATTAACCGAGATAGCAATCGAAATGCAATACCCGTTTTCTGTCCAAGTTTTTACGGTAGCGGTTGCGTTTGTTTCCGTAAACAATCCTATCCCAACAAGTTTACCGTATGCTTCTTTCTTTGTCCAAAGTTCAAAGAAACACTGCAAAACAGCATCGTTTAGATAGTGGTTATAATCCTCTACATCGGGAATACATTCAAAAATATAATGTACATCTTCATCATTAAAAATCCGTTTTGCTGTGTTTAGATCGACAGGACGGATTTTTTCAATGTCAACTCCGACAGGTTTATCATCCACAACGCAGACTACCATGTCTGCCGAGTGGCTGATATTGAACTCAATGTTCAAGTCTTTCGCGTAAGGCTTGCCGTGTTCTGCTATTTCAAAAGCAATGCTTTCCTCCGGCACACCGCACCACTCGGAGATTGCCCTGCGAGCAAGCATTTCACCAACGACAGTTCGCTTTTTATCATCTTCAAAGCGAAAGCGATCAACTCTGCGTTTCTTTTCCTCGCTCATCAGCGAATAGTAGTGTATGTACTTCTCATCGCTCAAATCTCGAATGTTGTATTGATAAAATTTCATTGTTTATCAAGGAATGAAATAACATCACCGACGGTCTTAAAGTTCTTAATCATTCTGTCGGGAATCTCTACGTCAAGCTCGTCCTCTACAATAGACGCAAGCTGAACGAGGTCGAAGGAACTAAGTCCCAAATCCGCAATTAAAATTGTGTTTTCAGTAATCTCTATACTGTTATCGTCCATATATTCTCTGATAATGGCTGTAAGCTTCTCAAGCATTTTGCTGTCCTCCTAAATTTCTCTTAATTTTCTTTGTTGTCGTTTTCTGGAACTCGGTATCCCTTACAACAACCTTGCCGATATTTCTTATCTGCGGCAAACGCTGATTTACGGTTTGAATATCGTCGTTGATTCTATCTTTTGCATCGGCAACTTCTTCGTCAAGGTATACCTCTGCAACTATCACATTATCCTTGCCATAACAAATAACTTCTTTAACATATGGAATTGTATAAATCTGCTCCTCGATTGACTCTGCGGGGATATTTTCTCCATTGGCGAGAATAATGAGATTTTTGATGCGTCCCGTGATATGTAACGCACCGTATTTGTCAATAGAACCGATGTCACCCGTCTTAAACCAACCGTCAACGAAGACTTTTTCATTTTCAGCTTCGTTGTGATAGTAACCGAGCATCACGTTGTTGCCCTTTACAAGAACTTCGCCCTCCTCGGATATTTTGACCTCATTACAGCACAACGGCAAACCTACACTGCCAACCACATTGAATTTATTGCGATTAACCGCAACGATAGGACCGCACTCGGTAATTCCGTAACCGTTCAAAACAGTGATACCGAAAGCTTTAAATCCTTCTATATATTTCGTATCAATAGGAGCACCGCCCGAAACAATCAAATCAATATTACCGCCAAGTGCTGAAATAACAGATTTAAAAAGAACTCTGCGCAAATCAATTCCGCACTTTAACAATGCATTGCTGATCTTAACAAACACCTTTAGGAGCTTGTCCTTACCTTGCTTTTTCGCATTTGCCCATATGTTTTTATAAAGAGTTTCAACAATAAGAGGTACAGCGAACAAATGCTGAGGTTGGCACTTCTTAAAGTCATCGGGAAGCTTTTTCAAGCTCTTGTTGATATAAATCGTATATCCGTAGAACATTACTGCAAATACGCTTGCAACCAATCCAAAGGTGTGGTGCAACGGCAAAACCAAAAGCGAGGTACCCGAAAGCTCTACGTTACAGCACGCGCCGTACATACAAGAGCAAAAATTATAATGTGTGAGCATAACGCCCTTGCTTTTTCCCGTTGTGCCGGAAGTATACACAATAGAAGCAAGATCGTCCTTTTTGACTTCCTTATTTATGTACTCGGTATACCCGTCGGAAATCAGCTTTTTGCCTTGTTCAATACAATTAGGGATATCTTGCATATTGATATACGTGATATTAGGCAGCTTTGCTTGCAATTCTTCCGAAATATCGGCATAAGTATCGGAATACACAAGTACACGGCTTTCGCTATCCATCAAAAGCTCCGCAATACTGTCTGTATCCAACTCCTTATCAATTGGAACGATAACATTTCCGCCACAAGTTACAGCAAAGTGCGTTAAGATCCACTCATAGCTATTCTCGCCAAAAACGGCTATGTGGTTCCCGTCAATTCCTTTGTTAAAAAGAAATGTACCGAATGCCTCGACCTGCGTTTTGAACTCGGAAAAGCTGATAGACTTATCTTGCTTTTTTATTTGGTATGTGAAAGCCGACTTATCTTCATATTTGTTCGTACAAAACTCAAGAAGTTGTTTAGTTGTGTAAACAGGTATATGTGGGTAGTAAGGATATAATTTCATTTTGTTTCTTCGCCTTTTTCACAACGTTCTTTTTTGCAACAATAATTGGAATCGCAAGTTTTTTTGCCGTCCTTTTTGTTTTTTTCATGCCTCAGATACAACACGCCCAATTCTGTTTCTAACAGTCTTTGATAATACGGATACAATTCTTCAAAAATCAAATTCTTTAGACCATTTTCTGTATATTCAGAACCTTTTTCCACAAACTGCTTTCCGTATGAAGATACGAGAAGTATTCCTTCAACAAAATTTTCAGCATTGTTTCCAAATAAAACTTTTATTGCAAAAACAGAACCAATCTTGTTATGATCTTCATCGCGAGGGCTCATGTAGTAGTGACCTTCATATGCAAGATCTTTCTTGCTATTATTGAATACACTATTTACTTTGCCTTCTTTCCCATTAACAAGATAATTATACAAAGAACAGTCTCGTTCAATAAACTTGTCTAATTTTGTACGAGTAGATGCTTCTTTACCAACCACCCACTTCCAACTTCTATCATCCGGTGTTGCATCGTGATAATCATAGTGATAAATAAAAGTAACAGACATATGTTCTTGATTTATAGACGTAATTTGTGCTATAGTGTCACGGAAATTAATACAAATTTCAGCTATATAATCATGTACATTATAAGGGATATACTTTTCGGGCACCGTCAAATCAGGCTCATCATCTTTTCGATATGTTCGCTTGGCAATTTCGTTTCTTTTTCTCTCGCTCAATTGATAGGCATTTGTGTACGCAGTACCTTTTGTTTTTACTATGAGGGAAATTCCTTTATATTTGATATCCTTCCAATGCATACAAAAAATTACGGCTAAATCAGCAACCGCAATAATCGCGGTTATGACGGCTCGTATCGTTCCATTGATATATTTATCTGGAACGCCAACTTCAAATAGAGTAATAAATACAGGGATTACCGTTGAAACTAAAAACTCTAAAACGTATCTTCTTTTGTTTACATAGCTTTCATATTTATTAATCATAAAGTCACCTCATTTCAAATAGCCTATTCTCTTAAAGTACTCAACATATTTTCTCAAATACCCAATTCCAATATCTGCCCACTCGAAGCCGAGCGATTTCAGATATTGTACCGTAAAATCATTTTCGATGCGGATATTGCTATCGTAATTGAGCTTGTCGTTTTCATCCATATCATTGATGAAGGTTTCAAAAATATGCTCCATACCGGTTTGCTTTGCGGTTTGCCGCAGTGCCTCGGTAAATTCTGTACCGCTGACAATTTTGAGATCAAATCCAAGCTCGTTGAAGATAGCAAGAAGCTTAGCAAAATATACAACCTTTATGCTATTGATATGGAAAACTGTTTGCTCTGTGTTGAAATGCCGAGCAATTGTCATAACGGCACTTGCAGCCTCGTCAATTGGTGTGAATTCCGCGTAATTAGTATCTTTTATCAAATAATCCGGGAATATTCCAAGTTCTAATACACCTTTTACTCGCTGCAAAAAAGCATTAGAGTCATAGTTCTTTTGGAATACACCATAAGACAGGCGGTTAGTCAGGTTACCCATACGCATAATATTAGCTTGCAAGCCATCTGCCATAGCATCAAGCACAGCCTTTTCGGCTTCAAACTTACTACGCGCATAAACATTATCAAGGGGTTGTCCAATATATAAGCTTCTCTCGTAGAAATGTTTCTCAGTTTCGCTTATATATCCATCAAAAGCATCACCAAAAGTATTGCCTGAAATACTGAGAGTAGAGGTGTGTATCAACTTTACGTTTGTCTCCCTACAGAAGTCAATCAGACGCTTTGTTGTTTCTACGTTTGCTTCGTAGAAATACTGATATGAACCGTAGTGCTTAACGCTTGCAGCACAGTTAATAACAGTATCTACTTTGTCCGTAAGAGCAAAATATTCCGCATTGGATAGACCAAACTTGTCCTTTTGCAAATCTGCGCAAATTACTTCAATGCGCTCGTTATTGGCATATTTATCGCCAAAGTAGAAATTCAACAAATCATACAAACGCTTGGTACTATCAGCTTTATCTTTACCACGAACAATGCAGTATGCTGTGCC
Source organism: Clostridia bacterium (assembly GCA_045579385.1). Lineage (GTDB taxonomy): Bacteria > Bacillota > Clostridia > Monoglobales > Monoglobaceae > SIG440. Next base: position 9,262 of record JAZNMD010000044.1, on the reverse strand, counting down.
GTTATCATTATCAAGATAATCCGCAAGTATATGTATACCAAGATATCCCGTTGCTCCGGCAAGAAGAATATTGCCAACATCACTCTTTTTGGGGGCAGCAATATGTTCAACTGTATTTTTTGCCAAAACCTCATTAACGGCGGTGAAATCAATATCAGCAAAAGAAACTACTTGCTTATCACCGTTCTCAATACACTCACAAAGCTCTTTGACTGTAGGATAATCAAACACATTTTGAAGATTGAAATAAATTCCTTCATTGTGTGCTTTGGAAACAAACTCAATCGCCTTGAGCGAATCTCCCCCGAGGTCAAAGAAATCATCCGCGATGCCTACGGCAGATGCATGAAGCACTGATTTAATCAGCTCGCAAAGCGCCTTCTGCATCTGTGTCTCGGGTGCAACGTATTCAGTATCATTCGTAATGTTTTCAAGATCAACCTCGGGCAGTGCCTTGCGGTTAACCTTACCGCTTGAAGTCAAGGGCATTTCGTCAAGACGCGTGAAAATATGCGGCAACATATATTTGGGGAGTTTTTTGCCGATATGTGCGCGAATATCCTTTGCCTCAAGCTCTACGCCCGTATAGAAAGCGCAGATAAGTTGTCTACCTTCGTTATTTTTGCGCACAACGACAACAGCCTGTAAGATTCCGTCAATACCACAAATGGCATTTTCAATCTCTCCAAGCTCAATGCGAAGTCCCCTGATTTTAACTTGAAAATCGTTTCTGCCTACATAGGCAATATTGCCGTCCTCACGCCAATAGGCAAGGTCGCCTGTTTTGTATAGCTTACCCTCTCCAAAAGGATTGTCTATAAACTTTTCCGCGGTCAGTTCGGGGCGATTCAAATATCCTGCACCGACACCATCACCGGTAATGCAAAGTTCGCCTGCAACGCCAATAGGAACCAAATTCATATGCTTGTCTACGATATGGATTTGTGTGTTGGCAATTGGTTGTCCTATTGTAATATCTTCCGCACTGAAAATTGCCGTGTTCGTGGACCAAACAGTAGTCTCAGTAGGCCCATAAATATTAAAAATCTTAGCATTTGTTAAAGCCATTAGTTTCTCAACTAAAGTTTTGTCCAATGCCTCTCCGCCCAACACAATTGCCTGAATTGTCTGCAAATAATTCAATTGAGTCGCATCAACAATCAAAGACTTCATCTTTGTTGGCGTAGTTTGCAAAACATCGGCCGGATAAATTTCCAACAACGAATTCAATTCATTTTGGAATTTTGCCTGTTCTTCGTTTGCCAGAAGAATTTCTAAACCATTAACTAATGGCAAAAGGCTCTCGGTAACAAAAATATCAAATCCTACCGTTGTCACAGACACGATTCGCTTATAATCGTTTTTAATAATTTTATGAGCTACGTTATTATTATTATTGTCAACATAATTCACGACATTACTATGCGTCAAGAGTGTCCCTTTGGGATTACCTGTAGAACCGGAAGTATAAATACAATAACAAAAATTTCTTCCTTTGCTCTCCACCACGGGATTATTCTGTGCCTCGTGCATCAAAAATTCATCAATATTTTTGTTTGAGATACATATTTTAGCATTACTGTCTGACAACATATAATCGATTCTGTCTTGCGGATAGTCAGGATCAATCGGCAAATATGCCGCACCCGCTTTTAAGATGCCAAACATTGTAGCAATCAAATAACTCTTTCTTGGCAAAGCAAACGCAACAATGTCACCAACCTTAACGCCCTTGGCTATTAAAGCATTTGCAATTCGATTTGCCTGCTTGTTAAGTTCTGAATAAGTCAGCGTTTTATCGCAAGCAATAACTGCAACCTTATCAGGCGTTTTTGCTACTTGCTCTTCAAACAACTCGTGAACACACTTATCCTTGGGATAGTCAACTGCTGTATCGTTAAACTCATAGAGCAGCTTGTTTCTCTCTTGCTCGGTGATTGCAGAAATATCCATCAACTGCGTTTTACCGTTCAGCAATTGCTCAAGAATCAGCTTGTAGCCATTGATGAATCTTTGAATCGTATGCTTTTTGTAAAGATCAGTACAATATTCCGCCATAATGACCACATCATCTTTTCTCGGCATAACGTTGAAGGTAAAATCATACTTTGATGTGGTGATCGGCACAGGCAAAAGTTCAGCCTTTTTGTCACCAAACATTACGTCTGTCATTTGTTCACTCTGATAAGCAAACATCACGTCAAACAGAGGATTTCTGTTCAGTGTATTGATGTTCATCTTCTTTACAAGCTCGCCGTAAGGATAGTCTTGATACTGGATTGCATCAACAGAAGTTGTCTTTACCTCTTGCAAAAATTCAGCTACCGTTTTTGTTCCTACAGGCTTGTTTCTGAGGGCGATTGTATTGACGAACATACCAAGCGTACCGAGATATTTGGCATTTCTACCGCTGATAGGCATACCGACAACGATATCCTCGTTACCGCTGAATTTAGACAATAGGATATTAAACCCACTCATATAGAAGACGTAGGGCGTGATGCCTTGTTTCTTGCAATAGGCAGTGATCTTGTTGTGAAGTTCGATATCTACCGAGTCATAAATAGCACTGCCGTTAAAGCTCTGCTTTTGACCTCTATGGAAATCGGTATTGATTTCAAGCATGGGAATCTCGTCACTATATACCGACAACCAATACTTTTCGCTTTCGGTATGATCCTGTGATTGAACAGCAAACTGCTTATATTGAACAGGAATATTATCAAGACTTCTGCCCATATAAAGTTCATTCAGCTCATTTAAGAAAATGGGCATAGAACTACCATCCGTAATGATATGATGCATATCGATCATTACGGTGTTTTCATATACGCCAACGCGAAGAAGCGGTGATTGGGATAACTCAAAGGGACGAATAAATGCGTTAATATCGCCATTATTCATAATTTTAACCTTACATTTAGCGGTGTCGTTTATAACTTGAATAATATTGCCGCCCTTATTCTCAAAATGTGTTCTCAAAATCTCGTGACGAGAAAGCATAGCGTCAACTGCTTTCTGCAAACGATTAATATCTACGCCATCTGCTTTGAATACGTAAGGCACGTTATAGGTCGTGCTGTTGCTATTCATACTCTGTGCCGTGTAAACACGCATTTGTGCAGCTGTGGCAGGGATATCTCCTACAATCTTAACTGCTTCGTGATGATTTTGAGTCACAACCAGCTTCTCGGAAATCTCTTTTACGGTATCGCAATCAAAGATCGTCTTAGTATCGGTATGATATCCCTGCTTTTCAAGCCTTGAAATAAGCTCGATTGCTTTTAAGCTATCGCCACCAATATCAAAGAAGTTATCCATAATACCGACGTTATCAATGCCAAGTGTTGCTTCAATAGCAGATGCAAGAATTTTTTCTTGCTCGGTTGTGGGAGCAACATATTCCACATCTGTATCAATAGCGTACAAATCCACCTCAGGCAATGCCTTACGGTTAATTTTTCCGCTTGAAGTCAAAGGCATTTCATCAAGATGCGTAAAGATATGCGGCAACATATATTTCGGGAGCTTTTTGCCGATATGCGTGCGAATGTCTTTTGCATCAACCTCCGTACCTTTATAGAAAGTGCAGATAAGTTGTCTGCCTTCGTTATTTTTACGTACAACGACAACAGCCTGTGAGATTCCGTCAATACCGCAAATGGCATTTTCAATCTCTCCAAGCTCGATGCGAAGCCCTCTGATCTTAACTTGAAAATCGTTTCTGCCTACGTAAGCAATGTTACCGTCCTCGCGCCAATAAGCGAGGTCGCCTGTTTTATAGAGCTTTCCCTCTCCGAAAGGGTTGTCTATAAACTTTTCTGCGGTCAGTTCTGGGCGATTTAAATATCCTGCACCAACTCCGCCGCCAGCTATGCAGAGCTCACCGGTTACACCGATAGGGGTTGGTTTCATATAATTATCTACTATGTAAATCTGCGTGTTTGCGATAGGCTTACCGATAGTTATCTCATATTTACGCACTTCTCCAAAGCCAACGCCCATAGTTGTTTCAGTAGGACCGTAACCGTTAAATATTTCTGCATTACAATGCTTTTGGATTGCCGAAATCACATCATCCGTTAGCAGTTCTCCTCCTACCATCACGCATTTTACGTTCTGAAAGGCGTGTGCAAATATAGGATTTTCTAAGTATGTATGGAGTTTTGTCGGTGTGCAGTGAATACAATCTACCGCATTTGATTCAACCAATTTCCCAAGCCCACTAATATCAAACAATGCGTTTTCGTTTGCCAAAACAACCATTTTGTTAAGCAAAAGAGAGAGAACTATTTCAAAATTGGAAATATCGAATGTAATCGAACCACAAGCGAGAACAGTATTGCAATTTTTCGCAATATAGTGTTGCAAATTGTTTGCAGTATTGTCACTACAGAAATTCACCAAGTTTTTTTGCGCGATAGCCGCGCCTTTAGGCTTGCCGGTGGAGCCGGAAGTATAGATACAATAACATATATCGTCTGCCGATATATCAATATTGGGGTTGAACGCTTTATCGTTATTGAGCAATTCATCTACGTTACTTTCAGTAATAAAGAATTTCGCGCCACTATCCGTAAGCATATAGTCAATTCTATCCTGCGGATAATAGGGATCAATGGGAAGATAAGCTGCACCTGCTTTCAATATACCAAACATTATAGCAATCAAATAGCTTTTTCTCGGCAACGCAAAAGCCACAATATCGCCAACCTTAACGCCTTTTTCAATGAGAGAATGGGCGATTCTATTCGCTTGCTCATTAAGCTCCGCATAGGTGAGAGTCTTATCACAAGCAATAACGGCAACCTTATCAGGTGTTTTTGCTACTTGTTCTTCAAACAACTGATGCACACACTTTTCCCTTGGATAGTCCATAGCGGTGTCGTTGAATTTGCAAAGAATTGTTTGCTTTTCGTCAACGGATAGGATGTTAAGCTCATAAATTTTCTTAGTATCATTATTGATAGCATCAAAGAGCAAGTTGCAGATATGCTGATGAAGTCTGTCAATTTCGTGCTCGGTAAATTTCTCTGTCAGATAGTCGTAATGAATACGGAAGATCCCCTCATTATCTCTATCATCAATATGTATCTGCAGGCTCTCGCTCTGCTTGCCGCAATGATACCAAGTGGTTTCAATGTTTTCGCCCGCAATGGTAGCGTTTTGGTAGCTGATCATCACGTCATAGAGTTTTTCGGTAAAATTGTATTCTTTGCGGATTGAGGCAAGTATATCACCATAGTTATACTTTTGGTGTCTGAATACAGAAAATGCAGTTTCCTCAATTGCAGAGAGATTTTCGGAAAAAGACTTGCCGTTATCAAGCTCTATAAGCATAGGTACGGTGTTAATAAACATACCCATAGTATTCTTTTCTTTTGCTCCGCTGCGGTTCAGCACAGCCGTACCGATATAGAATTTTTCTGCATTCATCTTAACACGGTTCATATACGCAGAAAGTGCGACCGTAAAGAGCATAAATGCAGAGGTGTTGTTAGCTTCAGCATAAGCATTGAGTGTTTTGGTCTGCTCCGTATTAATGACAAAAGTCTTGCGGTTGGCAGAAAGCAAGTTTGCCTGCTTTTCGTTGAAATAGGTCACCTCATCGCACTTCTTGAACCGCTCAAGGAAAAATTCTCTATCCCTTGCATAGCGTTTGCCCTCAACATATGCCTTTTCATTTTCAACATACTCGGTATAGGAATAGGCTTGTACATCCTCACCGTTCAAAAGTGCGTTGAACTGCGTTCCCATAAGAGCCAAAGTCCAAGCATCACCGATGATATGGTGCATCTTCACGAGCAGACCGTACTGCCCGGGAAGAATGACAATATTGATTTCACAAAGCTTGCCGTAGAGGTCAACCGCTACCTTTGCATAGCTTTCGGCATAGCGATCCAGCACTGCCTTGTCATCAAAACAGAGCACGGGTATATCCTGCTCAGCGTATTCACTGATGGTTTGCATAACTTCGCCGTTATCCTCACTGATATGAATACGCAAAGCATCATTGAGTCGATAAATTTTATTTACGGCTCGCTTTATTTCAGAGATATCCTTCTCGCCACGCGCAAGCATACTTCCGCAAATAACGGAAATCGCCCCGCCCGAGAACTTCTCCATATCATAAATTAATCTTTGTGGTTTTGTGAGATTCATAGTAATGCCTTCCTGCGCCGAAACGAAATTGCCTATAAAAGCAAAAAAGGCGCTAACCGAAGTTAACGCCTAAAAAATGCAAACTCCGATAGTCGCCAAACTATATCGATACGAAAAACACTATGTACTTACGTCGATGGAATCTGCATTTTTATCAAATTCAAGACGCAAGTGGAAAAAGGGTATAGTACCCCCATACCAGTGTTTTTCGAATTTTTGTTGTTCAATTATAGTTTGGCTATTATATTATACTACTTTTTTGCAATTTTTTCAAGTGGTTTTATATTATAAAGTAATATAATGGCGAAAAAGATTTCAAAAATATTTATAAAAGTATTGATTTTAATCGACAAGCATGATATAATATACTTCGTATAGGTATAAACAAACATCTACCATGCGCATATTATTAAGTAAAGGAGGGCAAGATATGGATTGCGACAACACCAAAACAAGAATAGAAAATTTCCGCTTATGGTATGAAAGCGCACAGCCTAATTATGAAGCTGCTGCAAAATACGTTTTGAATCGAATTTTGGAGTATTTAAAGACGCAAAAAGTTAGTGTTGCTTATTATGGAAGCAGAGCTAAAACTATTGATAGTGCTTATGAAAAAGCAAAGAAGCAGATTAAAGTAGACAATCGGTATGAGTTGAAATATTCTGATCCTAAAAATGAAATTATGGATTTTGCAGGCGTAAGAATAGTCGTATACTTGCCTTCGGAAATAGATGCGATTTGTAATGCTGTTGAGCAATTGTTTGTAAACAATATTAGAAAAGATGATAGTGAAAACAAAGCAGATAGATTAGGGAAAGATAAAGTTGGCTATCTATCTATCCACTATGTCATCGAGATCAATACCGAACAACCCGAGCACAAACACTTAAATGGTTTAAAATGCGAAATTCAAATTCGTACAGTTTTACAAGATGCTTGGGCACAAATTTTTCATGATAGGGTTTATAAAGGAACCCTCGAGAGTGATACTAATGAAACCATAGAGAGAAAAATCAATCTTTTATCAGGTAGTCTTGAATTGATTGATAATCAAATTAATGAAATTGTTGTTTATTACGATAGTAAAAATGGAAATTTGGATTTGAAATCATATCAACAACTTTTAAATGATTCAATTTGTGAGAAATCATTGATCCAATATTGCAACTTATTGATGCAAGGAAAGGTCGAAAAGTTTTATTCCTATGATCAAATTAAGAATTTACTTGATGCATTTGGGATTAAAACAATACGAGAATTGGATTATCATGTTGATAGTGGTTTTATACAAGAATTGGCGGCAAAAAATATTCCCATTACTTTTGATAGATTAATTCGATACATACTAATTGTTAGCGATTATAATAAATTTTTCGATTGTATCGATAAATCGAAAAAATTTGTTATCAATGAGACAATTTATAAATTGTTAGATCAATTTATCGACATGAAAACAGTTTGTTCCAAGTATATTTTTTTGAAGAGAGAAGAGGAAACTAATTAATGAATAACGACAAAATTTTCGGGATTAGCATAGAGGAAATAGAAAGACAATGTGATATGCATCCCTTGCACTGTGATAAAAACTCCCCCATTAACGAGAATGAATACTTGGAACCCTGTATTAGAGGTGCAGAGAAGATTTTGAGAGATGAAAAAAAGCGAGAGATGATGAAAAAGATTTATAGGAGATAAGTATGACTTTCGAAAATCGATGGAAAAACGAAATTATACCTTATTCCAAGCCGGACAAAGAGTATATCAAGAAAGCTATGTTGCAAATTGAAGATGTTGTAAAAACATATTGTGACATTGCAGATTTTGATTTTTCAAGAATTAAAGTTAATGTTCCCGCTTTGGAAGATGTTATTATAAGAACCGATATGAGGATTTTATATTTTGCAGTTTTTCATCAAGAAATGAAGCCTAATGAGTATAAAAGAATCACAGGATTGTTAGTTTTTTGGCTCTTAAAGCGCCATCCTTTTTGGGTTGAGGCATTACCAACTGATGATGAGCAGATTGAGAGAATTGTTTCTTGTATAAACGAAAAAATTGCTCTACATATAGTTGTATCGCTTTTATCCGAGTACAATTCTGACTTTTTCGAGCACGGAGAAGATCTTGTAAATAGTTATACTCGAGAGTTAGAGTATTCTTTCACCTACAGAGACTTGAGCAAAGAGTCTTTGTTCTTGTTGTTCGACCCATTTTACTATGAGCATGTCTTTGCCAATTCATATAAAGATGATGCTGTAGTTTTTTGATAATAATCATGGTAACATAGCATTGAAAACAATGTGAATAACGCACAGCGGCGAGGAGTATCCTCGCCGCTGTGCGTTATTCAGTTAAGATTTCAATAGCAATCTGCATACCGAGTTTGAAAGCATACTCAAAGATAGCAGCTTCTGCCAAGCTCATATACTCGCTCCAACAATCGTGGAACTTTTCAAATGTTTCTTTCTGTTCCTCTGTGAAGCTTTTCTCCAAGTCTTCGTGATACCTTGACATATAGCCAAGCAGTTCTTTCATTTCCTTAGAATTAGTTCTGCTATCCTCTTGCGGTATGATGTTTCCGTGCCAGAGTTCGTTGATAATAGATTTCATACCAACACCACCTCCCGCAAAACGATTCCTTCCGCGCTTGCCTTGATGTTGTTCATCTCGGCAACCCAACTGAGCATATCACGAGCTTTCAAATTCTCGTCGATACCTCTTTCGGCAGCGAGGCGGGGAATGATAGTTTCAAGCATTTTGTTTGCTTCAAGGTCGATTTCGTGCAACCGAGCGTTCAACTTGCCTTCGGTCAGGAGAGTGGTGTACCTTCCGCGACAATGCTGTTTGATGTAATCAAGATGCATCCGTCCATACTTGCCGATTGGATAGTCGGTCTGTTCGGGAAGTGCAATATCGGGAATAAGGTGTCCGTTTCCCTCGCGGTAGGTTCCTCCGAGGTTTTCGTAAAGAGATTCAAATTTCTTTTTCATTGTAGTATCCTCCAAAATTAGATTTTGATTTTACTACAATTCATTCTCGCATCCAACCCAATCAACAAAATGCCAAGGGACACCTACCTGCTTTATGGTAGGTGTCCCTT
>JAZNMD010000043.1:0-7376 GCA_045579385.1 Clostridia bacterium | reverse complement strand
ATAGGTGTACTTTGGGGATTCCGTGATGAAGCAGAGCTTTCCTCAGCAGGTGCTGATGTGATAATCTCGGAGCCGATGGAGATTGTGGGAATGTTATAACAAGGGGAACGCTGTTCCCCTTGGACCCCTTTTAAAAACGATTTAAAAAGCTGACACTTGTAGAATTTCAAAATTAAAAATATTATCAAACGCTCGGATACACGGACTTACCGTGTGCCTCGCTAAAATGCCGCACCTGCAGAGGAAATTGATTGTGCGGCATTTTTTGATATATTTTCAATTTTTCAAAAACAATTGTCAAGCTTTCTAAATATGTTTTTATTTTTTGGGGCAGGGCTACGGAGAGAAAAAGACGTAAGGCTTCTATCCTCAGAAGAGGGGAGGAATTTATTGAAAAGCTACAGCTTTTGAGGATTTGAGCAGATACAAAAAGGGTGAAAAGGGGCATGACCTCGTTATTTATATGAATAATATAATGTCCCCGCACATACATTAGTCATGAAAAGGAGTGATGAATGTGAAAATAAACTGGAAGGCACTTATAATCAGCATACTTATACCGTTGGTTGTGGGTGGACTTGCTGCACTTCTGACAAGAGGAAATATGATGCTTTTTGAGGAGATAGCAAAGCCTGCGTTGGTTCCTCCTGCGTGGGTGTTCCCCGTGGTATGGAGCATACTTTATGTACTTATGGGAATAGCGTCATATCTTGTTTATGAAGAAAAAACACCCGTAAAAGCTGTTAAAAACGCTCTGACGCTTTATTTTGTGCAATTAGCTGTAAATTTCTTCTGGAGCATTATTTTCTTTAATCTGAGGGCGTTTTTGTTTGCGTTTTACTGGATAGTGCTGCTGTGGATACTTGTGATAGTTGTTATGGTGCTTTTCTGGAGAATCAAGAAAGCAGCAGGAATTTTGTTTTTGCCATATGCTTTGTGGGTCACTTTTGCGACTTATCTGACATATGCAATATACCTGCTTAACTAAATAATAAGGGGATGTTAAAATTGTGCCGACCGGAAAAAGACGGGAAAATCAAATAATATCCCTTGTGAAACGGGAATAAAAAACTGTTGCAAATGTTGAAAAGCCGCATTATTATGCGGCTTTTCTGCTTTTATAGTCTTTTGCTACGCACAAACCTCGCCTCTCGGTGTACACAAGTACACCTTCGGGTTCCCAAAAGTCTTACGTTTGGCTCGGTTTGTGTGTTCTGAATCAATTTTACCTATCCCCTAAATAAAGAGGATGTTTAAAAACTGCGTTTTTAAACATCCTCTTTTATTTAATTATTCAGGCAGTTCCTCAGTGAGCTTGACTGCAACCTTTTTGTTAAGACCTGTACTATATTTGTATACTTCAAGCTGCATAACGTCGCCGGGTTTGTGAGAATTTTTGATGTTGGTCAGATCATCAAAATTCTTAACATCTTTGCCGTCTGCCTTGATTATAATGTCGCCCTGCTCAAGGCCTGCAAGCTCTGCTCCGCTGGCGGGTTGAGTTGCCATAACCTGAACGCCTATGGGCCAGCCCTGACGGTGTGCCATGTCCTGGGTTACATTACGTGCCGAAATGCCAAGGACGGGTCTGCCTTTTACATAACCGTGATTTATAAGGTCTTCGATAATGGGTTTTGCTTCTGAAATCGGTATAGCAAAACCCATTCCTTCAACAGTAGAAGCGGAAATCTTAACGGTGTTAATTCCTATAATCTGACCGTATGCGTTTACAAGTGGTCCGCCGGAGTTACCCTCGTTGATGGCAGCATCTGTCTGGATAACACTCATGGTTCTGTTGTCAACGGTAATTTTACGGTTTATTGCACTGATAATTCCCTGAGTGGTGCTTCCGAAGAATTCAAGTCCCAGGGGGTTACCGATTGCAACAGCACGTTCTCCAACCTGGAGGACAGAGGAATCGCCAAGCTCTGCAACGGTAAGAGTTTCTTCAGGGGTAATTTTTACAACAGCAAGATCGGTTGTTTTGTCACTGCCGACAAGCTTTGCGGTATATTCGCTGCCTGTGTTAAGAGTAACCTTGATGGAGACAGCGCCGTCTATCACGTGATGATTTGTTATGATATATCCGTTACTGCTTATGATGATGCCAGAACCCGTACCCTCGGAGGTGGTTGAGGTGCTAAAAATACTAATGCCGCTGTTTATGGTGCTTGTAATGCCCACAACTGCAGGGCCGACCTTTTTTGAAATGTCAACCGTACTGAGCTCGTTTCCGGTTGTGACTGTTTGTGTAAGAGCAATCTGACCGCCGGAAGAGCCCGAACCGTCAGGATTTGACGGGTTTAAGTTTTCAAGAGCCTCCACCTTGCTGTTAAAGCTGAGCTTGCCGGAGCCAAAGCCATAGCCGACAGCAAACATACCTCCCAGCACAGCAAGATTCAAAACGGAAATAATAAGTGCAGCTGCAATGATTCGTTTTGTTCTTGAGAGCTTCTTCTTTGGTTTTTGGCCTGAAAGCGCCAAAGCTGTATTGTTTACCAATGAGTGATTCTGAAAATCATCAGTGTTCCACTCATAAGAAGGTACTTGAACAAGTGAGCTTGAATCGGGAGAGATTTCCTCAGACTGTGAAAAATTGTTCAGCCCGTCATTTTCGCTGAAATAATTTTTTTCGAAATCATTCATAAAAAACGTCCTTTCATGTAACATTTAACATAATTAATTTACCACTTATTTATGAAAAAAATATGAATAAAACTAAAAATAAAAATTAATATTTTCCTTTTTCAAGAGAAAAAGTAAATTCAGCGAATTCGCCTTCTCTGCTTGAAACGGAAATTTCTTTTCCGTGGCGATTAAGAATCTCTTTTACTATATAAAGACCTATTCCCGTTCCCTCGCGGTTTAATGCACGGGATTTGTCGGCTTTGTAAAAACGTTCAAAAATCAGCGGAAGGTCATTTTCTGAAATTCCGCAACCTGTATTGCGTACAGATATGAAGACAGAGCCATATTGCTGGGTTGTGGTAATTTTAAGTTCTCCCTCGGGATTGGTAAACTTTATTGCATTTTCAACCAGATTGTTTATAACTTGTCTTATAAGATTCATATCAGCTTTTACAAGAGAAACATCTTCGCTGCAAGCAAAATTTAAATTAAGATTTTTTTCTGAGATTTTACTTTCAAAGCTCACAAGGGTGCGACGGATAATTTCATTTACGTCAAAAACCGAAATATCAAGAGGCTGGTCGCCTGTTTGAAGTCTTGTAAGCGACAAAAACGACGTTACCAGAGATGACAGCCTGATGATTTCATCACGTACAATAAGCAGATAATCACGCTGACGCTCGGGCGGGATGGTTTCATCCAGAATTCCGTCTACAAAGCCTGAGATTGTGGTCATTGGTGTTCTCAGCTCGTGTGAGACATCAGAGAGGAAGTTGTTTCTGACGTCGTCGGCTTTTTCAAGACTGTTAGCCATATTATTAAAGGAATGTGTAAGTTCACTTATTTCAACAATCTCGTCTGAACGCTTGTCCGGTTTAACCCGTGCAGAGAAGTCTCCGTAAGAGAATTGCTTTGCCACCGTTCCAATACGCTTGATTGGCTCGGAAAGCCTTTTTGAAAGCACAAAAGAAAGTGCAAAGGAAACAAAGACAACAAAAATGAGTGAAAGCAGAAGAATTTTATAAAGCTGCAACTGACTTTTGTTTATTTCAGGGACAGGCACACTCAAAAAGATTGCACCTACAACGGAGTTATGCTGCGGGTCAAAAACGGGCACCTGGAAAGTGTACATTTCCGTTGTGTAAACATCGCCCAATGTTCCTTTTAAAACAGTTTCCTTGTTGGACAGAACATCAGAAAGATATTTTTTATCTACCTGCAGGGCGTTTTTGTTGAAGTTGCCACCGCTCGTTGATGCAAGCAGGATATCGCCTTTGGGTCCGACAATAAGCACGTTTGATTTTGTGCTGTGTGAAAACCCGTTGAGAAAGAGTGTAAGATGTTCAGGGGAGGCGCCGCCTCGTATAAAAGAAACAATTCTTTTGGAATCCTCCTTAAGCTCTGAAATCTTTTCTTTATATATATGTTGCGAAATAAGCATAGTTTGCGTAATGGTAAGAACAAGGACACTTGCAACCAATGTTGCAAGATTTATGGTAAATACCCTGAAAAAGATGCTTTTTTTCTTTTTTTTCATATAGCGGCAAGCCCTTTCCTATTTTAACTCAAACTTATAGCCTACGCCCCACACGGTTTTAAGCTGCCAGGAGCGGAGGGCGGAATCGTCCTCGATTTTTTCTCTTATGCGTTTTATATGCACATCCACCGTTCGGGAATCGCCAAAAAATTCATAACCCCATATTTCGTTTAAAAGGTGGTCGCGGGTAAATACTTTGTTTGGATTTTTGGCAAGAAAATACAAAAGCTCAAATTCCTTTGGCGGAAGCTCCAGACGCGCATTGTCAAGATAAACCTCGTAGGTTTCGCGGTTTATTGAAAGACCATCATAACGAAGCTCCGACTCTGAGTCGGTATCTCTGCTGCCCGCGTATTCGCATCGACGCAAAACCGCTTTTATGCGTGCGACAAGTTCTTTTGGCTCAAATGGCTTCACGATATAGTCATCCGCACCAAGCTCAAGCCCCAGGACCTTGTCAAAAAGCTCTCCTTTGGCGGTAAGCATAATAATCGGGGAATTGGAGAACGCACGAATCTCTCTGCAGACCCGCCAACCATCCTTTTTGGGAAGCATAATATCAAGCAGAACGAGGTCGGGATTTTCGTTTTTAAAGGTCAGAACAGCTTCCTCCCCGTCGTATGCGGTTATGGCGTGGTAGCCCTCTTTCTCTACGTACAGCCGGATAAGCTCGCAAATGTTTTTTTCGTCATCTACAATAAGTATCTTGGTGTTTTCGTTATTCAAAAAATCACAACCTTTCAACTAATAACGACGGTTCTTTATCAAAACATTTATTGCGTCAATGTTTTGATGCCGCTTTATCGCGGCTAAGAAAGTTGCTTTTATAAAAAGTAACTTTCAAGAACCTATTTTGAATAAAGTATCGGGAAATTGTTTTACAATTTCCCTGCCAAATATAATATTTGGCAGGGAAAAACGAAAAATTCGTTTTTCCCTAAGATACATTTATTAAAGCCTTGCTTTGAGTGAAAAACGATGAATATTCATTGTTTTTCTACGGATATCCGTTATTACAGTGTATCCTTAATTTTTAAATAAATGTCATAAATCTCACGTTTGGAAGTGCCAATTATTTCCGCAACATGATTTGTCAGCTCCTTGCCACGCTTGCCCGTTTTTGCGTGTTCCTTTAAAAGCTCCTCCGCTGTGGGCAGAGCGGCTCTCATTTCGTCAGTAAGCTGTTTTTTGTCCGCACCTTTTATTATAAGAACAAACTCGCCACGTGGCGGGTTTTCGGTATAATGCAGCAAAGCTTCTGACAAGGTGGTGCGATAAAATTCCTCAAATTTTTTTGTCAGCTCACGGGCAAAAACGATTTCTCTGTCTCCCCATGCATCCAGCATATCAGATAAGGTAGACATAAGCTTGTGGGGAGCTTCATAGAATATAAGTGTGCGGGTATCATTTTTTACCTCTTCAAGATGAGCTTTGCGGTTTCGTTTGTTGGTGGTAAGAAACCCCTCAAACGAAAACCTGCCCGTTGGCATACCTGAGGCAATGAGTGCGGTTGTAAATGCGACAGCACCGGGAAGAGGTACCACTGTGATGCCTTCGCTAAGCGCCCGTCGAACAAGGTCTTCGCCAGGGTCGGAAATTGCTGGTGTTCCCGCATCTGACACAAGTGCAATGCTTTGGCCTGACTTGATTTTTTCAATCAAAACTTCCTCTTTTTGAGCTTTGTTATGCTCGTAATAAGAGGTCATAGGTACGTTTATTTCAAAGTGATTAAGAAGCTTAAGTGTGTTTCGTGTATCCTCTGCTGCAATCAGGTCGACGGAGCGGAGTGTTTCAAGAGTGCGAAAGGTTATATCTCCCAGATTCCCTATCGGAGTGGGACAAAGATACAATTTTCCAAAGCTGTTCAAGGCAATTTCCTCCTTATTATATTAAATACGACCGTAAATCTTCTGGATTTCTTCGGTATAACCACCTTGTCCATCGTGTACATAAAGCGGCGGCTCGAGAAATAGCTTGGGGTTGCCGTGTTTGCTTCCTTCTACAAGAATCATTGTAGCGGTTTTGGAAACCGATGGATGCACAAATCTGAGACGTTTAGGCTCTATTCTGAATTCTCGCATAAGACAAAGAATGTCTGCCAGACGTTCAGGTCGATGGATAAGATATAGCTTGCCGCCGGGTTTAAGCACCTTTTCGGCGTTTTCGATTATATCCCTGAGACTGCACAAAATCTCGTGACGTGCAATGGTAACTGTGTCGGTTGCGTTTTTAAGACCGCCCGATGCCTCTTTATAAGGTGGATTGCAGGTAACAGCGTCAAACGTTGATTTCCCAAAGATTTCAGAAGTGTTTTTCAGGTCGCCCGTTGTGATGGATATTCTTGCTTCAAGGCTGTTGAGACGGACGCTACGATTTGCCATTTCGGAAACGGGCTCTTGAATTTCAAGCCCATCTATATTAGTCCCGGATGTTTTTTCTGCAAGCAAAATGGGTATAATTCCGTTACCGGTGCACATATCGAGAATCCGTGTTTTAGGTTTTATTGTTTTTGCAGCAAAGTCAGAAAGCAAAACTGCGTCAACCCCAAAGCAAAACCAGTCAGGGTTTTGAATAAGTCGGTAACCATTTGGGGTTTGCAGGTCGTCTATTCGTTCAAATGGATGCACAGTTACTTTTTCCATAGGAAATCCTTTCATATTAATATAATAACATTACATTATTAAAATTTTGTTAACAAAGATTGAATTAAGTATATCAAATTACAGAATTAAATTCAAGGGGGCAAACAAAATGTAAAAATATGTAAAAAATATGTGTCAAACCGGAGCAAACGGGAGAAAACGAGAGCAAATGGGAGAAATTAAGAATTCAGGCAAAAGTCAAGAGGCATTTTTCAAAATTAAAACGGGTTAAACCTTTTTAATTCGGGATAATTAAGTTTGACTTTTGGGTAAAAAATCGAGTATAATGAACGAACGTTGCGACAAAAAAGGTGTTGCAAAATATAAATTTGAGAGGTGATTGGATGTTAAGTGGTCTGAAGGATAGAATGTTTAACATGTCCTCATCAGCCAAAAAAATCATTCTCACAGTAGTGGCAGCGGTTGTGTTGCTGTCGGCTTCGGCATACGGTGTATGTGCGGCTGCAAAAAGCATTACGGTTGTTGACGATGGGAATGGTTCAGTTAAGCAGATTATTACTTTTAAAAGATATGTTGAAGAGGTTCTTGCTGAGGAGAAAATTGCTCTT
>JAZNMD010000042.1:0-20168 GCA_045579385.1 Clostridia bacterium | reverse complement strand
TGTTACATTATATATTATGATAAAATACGACAAAATGTTAAAAAAGGAGAAAGAAGATAAATTCTTGGAATTTTTGTGAAAAAACTTGACATAATTCATAAGTTGATGTTATACTTATAGAGTTCACGCAAGGAAGATGTGTAAGTAGCGGATAAGATTTTTTCGAAAGAGAGCGGTTGTCGTTGGCTGTGAGCAACCGTCGAAGATTTGTTTGTGAATTTCAGCATCGGAGCGTTCTGCGAAAATCATTACAGAGTTAAGCAGATTGTGGCACGCAAGGCGACTGTGTAAAAAGTGCGAAGATATTAATTTTCGAATTTGGGTGGTACCGCGGGTTAGATATGCTCGTCCCTTTGTTTGGGGATGAGTTTTTTTATTTTTTAAAGGGAAAGGAAATGTAACAATGGCAGAGCAAACAATTGCACTAAAAAATGAGCTTTTGAAAAAGCTTGAGACAGCAAATGATGTTCAGACTCTTGAACAGATTCGTGTTGAATTTTTGGGCAAAAACGGACTTATCACAGGCCTTCTTAAAGGAATGAAGGATTTGTCTATTGAAGAGAAAAAGACATTTGGTCAGGAAGTAAACGTTCTTAAGAGCGAAGCTGGGGAACTGATAGCAATAAAAGGTGAGGAACTGAAAAACGCCGAAATTATGGCTGAAATCAACAAAATGGCAGAAATTGATATTTCAATGCCTGCTAAGCTTGACAGAGGTTCTTATCATCCGATAACACTTGTTCAGCGTCAGTGCGAAAAGATATTTAAATCAATGGGTTTTACAGTTGAAGATTACAGTGAGATAGTTACTGACTATGAATGCTTTGAATCACTTAACATTCCCAAGCATCATCCTGCCCGTGATATGCAGGACACTTATTATCTTGAGAATGGACAATTGCTTAAATCGCAAACTTCAGCGGCACAGAATGCAATTTATAAGAAATATAAAGATTCACTGGTAAATGACGGGGTGCCAATTAAAGCTATATTCCCCGGTAGATGCTTCAGAAATGAGGCAACAGACGCTTGCCACGAAAACACATTCTTCCAGATGGAGGGTGTGATGGTTGACAAGAATATATCCATATCAAACCTGATTTTCTTTATGAAAACAATGCTTTCTGAGGTTTTCAGAAAGGATATAAAGGTAAGACTGCGTCCGGGATTTTTCCCATTTGTGGAACCGGGATTTGAGCTTGATATAAGTTGTTTGATATGCGGTGGCGATGGTTGTCCGTCTTGCAAACACAGTGGCTGGCTTGAACTTTGTCCTTGCGGAATGATTCATCCGGAGGTGCTTAAAGCCGGTGGGATTGACCCTGATGAGTACACGGGTTTTGCGTTTGGACTGGGTCTTACTCGTCTTGCAATGATGAAGTATGGTGTTAAGGATATACGTGATTTGAACAGCGGAAACCTTAAAAGCTTGTCACAGTTTACGGATGATGAATAAGGAGGAGGAAGATTATGCTTTTATCGATGAATTGGATTTCAGACTTTGTTGATTTAACAGGTCTTGATAAAATGGAACTTATCAGCAGATTTTCACTTTCAACTGCCGAGGTTGAAAATGATATTTTCCAAAAGGGCAGTGATATTTCAGGTATTGTTGTTGCTGAAATAAAAGAGGTAGAAGAACACCCCGAGTCCAAAAAGCTGCATCTTCTTAAGGTTGATGCAGGGGATGGTGCACTTACTGATGTTGTTTGCGGAGCACCTAATGTAAAGGTTGGTATGAAAACTGCTTTTGCCAAGGTTGGAGCTAAAATAGGGGAGATTGATATTACCCCAAGAGCTCTGGCTGGATATACCTCTTATGGTATGTGCTGCAGTGAGAAGGAACTTGGAATTTCCGATGAGCATTCGGGAATTATGGAGCTTGATTCTTCGCTTATTTGCGGTACTGACATTAAAGAAATTTATGACATAGATGACATCATTTTTGAGGTTGATAACAAGTCTCTTACAAACAGACCTGACCTTTGGGGCCACTACGGAATTGCACGTGAATTTGCAGCTCTTGCAGGCAGAGAACTTAAGCCTTTGGAATGTGTAAATCTTGAAGCTTATAAGAATCTTCCAAGTGTTGATATGAAAATTGAGGATAAGTTATGTCAGAGATATTCTTGTATTCAGGTAGAGAATATAACGAAGAATATAAGCCCTGTTAATATGAGAATTCGTCTTTTTTATTGCGGAATGAGAGGAATAAATCTGCTTGCGGATTTGACAAACTATCTTATGCTTGAAATGGGGCAGCCAATGCACGCATTTGATTCACGCAAGGTGGAGAAGCTTCGTATCAAGCGCTTTGATAAGACTTTTGTTTTCAGAACTTTGGATGGAATTGAACGTAACATAGATGAAGACACTCTTATGATTTGTAACGACAATGAACCGGTTGCAATTGCCGGAATTATGGGTGGGTTGGACTCTGAAATAGTGGAAGACACAACAACTCTTACCCTGGAATCAGCTACTTTTGATGCTGTTTCAATCAGAAAGTCTACTGTAAGGCTTGCTCATCGTACAGATGCTTCTATGAGATATGAAAAATGTCTTGACCCAGAAATGACAGTAACAGCTATCGGAAGATTTTTAAAGCTTCTTACCGATATTGACCCGGAGGTTAAGGTCGTGTCTTCGCTTACTGATGAGTATGCGTTTAAGTATGACAACATAGAGCTTGAGTTTAACAAGAACTTCGTTGACCGCTACACCGGCATTGAAATAAATAGCGACACTATCGTTAAAACTCTTGAAGCACTTGGTTTTTCTGTAGAACTTAATGGCGATGATTTTAAGGTTAGAGTTCCTTCCTGGAGAGCGACTAAGGATGTAACAATCAAGGCTGATATAATCGAAGAGATAACCAGAATTTATGGCTATGACAATTTTGATGTTCACACAGCGTATGCTCCGCTTTATCCCGTGCGTGCAGATGAAGGAAAAACAGTGGAGGACAGACTTAAAGATATTTTGGTTAAAAGATACTCACTTCACGAACTTCATTCATATATATGGGCATATTATGATGAATACAAGGAACTCGGCATTGATGTAGATGATAATATAAAGCTTGTTAATGCTACAAATCCCAATATTGAGACAATAAGACGTTCGATTATTCCTACACAGCTTTGCCAGATAAAATATAACACCGCTTTTGATGTTGATTTTGGCGTGTTTGAAGTTGGCAGAGTGGTAGAGGGATTAAAGAGCGATGGTATGTGTGATGAGAAGAAAAAGCTTGCAATAACGCTTTTCTCAAAGACAAAATCTATCGAACAGCTTTATCTAAAGCTTCGTGATATGCTGGCTGTTTCTGCTGATGATATAAGACATGAAGCTTTGACTTTTGAAAAGAAGGAAGCAAAATATTCATATCAGCATCTTAAAAATCTTAACAAGATTATTTGCGGTGGCAAGGAGATAGGTGAAATAGGAATAGTTCATCCGGTGGTTGCTAAAAAGATTGACAAAAAGGCATCTATTGTATATGCCGAAATTGATATGGAAATCTTTGCCTCGGTTGAGGATGCAAGTATTTCATACAGCGAGCCTTCACGTTACCCTGAGATAGAGATAGATTTGTCGTTTATGTCAGAACGGTTTGCTCCAATCGGAAATGCAATAAAAGCTGAGAATTCAGCTTTCATCAAGGGTGTAAGTGTGGTTGATACCTATACCGATGAAAACGGAAAATCAATCACGGTAAGAATTTTATTCTCACATCCGGACAGAACCCTGACAAAGGACGAAACGATGGAAATTGTTGATTCTATTGTCGGCCGACTTGAAAGTAATGGTATTACAATGAAACAGTAAATAAAAAAAACGGTTCAATTTGAACCGCTTTTTTTATTTATTAACAGGGATTAATACATTCCGCCGCCTGCACCTGCCATAGCTGCAGCAGCTGCTGCATCAGCTGCCGGGTCTGGCTTGTTTGCAACAATGCTTTCTGTAGTGAGTACCATTGAGGCTACGGAAGCTGCGTTCTGGAGCGCAGAACGTGTAACCTTTGTCGGGTCAACGATACCGTTCTTGAGCATATCCATATATTCTTCAGTTAATGCGTTGTAACCAACACCGATATCGCTTGACTTAATCTTGTTGACAACAACCGAGCCTTCAACACCTGCATTGAATGCAATCTGGCGAACAGGCTCTTCAAGTGCACGAAGAACAGTTTTTGCACCAATTTTCTCGTCTCCCTCAAGTGAATCGATAAGTGCTTCAACAGCAGGGATAGCATTAATAAATGCTGTACCGCCGCCTGCAACAATACCTTCCTCAACAGCTGCACGTGTTGCTGCAAGAGCGTCTTCAATTCTGAGTTTCTTTTCTTTCATTTCAACTTCAGTAGCAGCACCAACCTTGATTACAGCAACACCGCCTGAAAGCTTTGCGAGTCTCTCCTGAAGCTTTTCTTTGTCAAATTCAGAAGTTGTGTCTTCAATCTGATTTTTGATTTGATTTACACGTGATTTAATTAAATCTGCATCGCCGGCACCATCAACAATGATAGTGTATTCCTTTTGAACCTTTACCTGACGTGCTCTTCCAAGCTGGTCGATAGTGGTTTCTTTAAGGTCAAGACCAAGCTCTTCAGAAATAACTGTTCCGCCTGTAAGGATTGCGATATCCTCAAGCATAGCTTTTCTTCTGTCTCCAAAACCGGGAGCTTTAACAGCAACGCAAGTGAAAGTTCCGCGGAGCTTGTTTACGATAAGAGTGGAAAGAGCTTCGCCTTCAATATCCTCAGCAATTATCAAAAGCTTTTTGCCCTGCTGAACAATGCTTTCAAGAAGGGGGAGGAGCTCCTGGATACTGCTGATTTTCTTATCTGTAATGAGAATGTAAGCATCATCAATGACAGCTTCCATTTTATCAGTATCGGTAACCATATAAGGAGTTATATAGCCTCTGTCAAACTGCATACCTTCAACAACCTCTGAATAAGTTTCAGCAGTTTTTGATTCTTCAACTGTTATAACGCCATCACTTGTAACCTTTTCCATTGCATCGGCAATAAGTTCGCCAACACCATCGTCAGCTGCTGAAACAGCGGCAACTCTGGCGATATCGTCACGACCGCTTACCTTTTTGCTGTTCTTTACTACTTCGCTTACTGCGGCTTCAACAGCGGCTGCAATACCCTTTCTGACAATCATTGGGTTTGCCCCTGCAGTAACATTTTTAAGTCCCTCACGAACTAATGCTTGTGCAAGAAGTGTTGCGGTAGTTGTTCCGTCACCGGCAATATCGTTTGTTTTTGAAGCAACTTCTTTCACAAGCTGTGCTCCCATATTTTCAAATGGGTCCTCAAGCTCAATTTCTTTGGCTATTGTAACACCATCATTTGTGATAAGGGGTGCTCCATACTTTTTGTCAAGAACTACATTTCTGCCTTTGGGGCCAAGTGTAACTTTTACTGTATCGGCAAGCTGATTAACACCCTTTTCAAGAGCGTGTCTTGCTTCTTCGCCGAATAAAATCTGTTTTGCCATTTTTGTGACCTCCTAAAAAATAAAATTAACCTTCGATTTTTGCTAAAACGTCATTTTGACGGAGGATGATGTATTCCTGACCGTCAAGCTTGACTTCTGTACCTGCGTATTTGCTCATAAGAACTCTGTCGCCGACAGCGAGTTCCATAACTACCTCTTTACCGTCAACAACCCCACCGGGTCCTACAGCAATTACTTCTGCGATTTGTGGCTTTTCTTTAGCAGAACCGGCAAGAATGATACCGCTTTTTGTTGTTTCCTCAGCTTCTACCATCTTAATAACTACTCTGTCTGCCAATGGTTTAATGTTCATAAGTTAGTCCTCCTTTAAATGTATGGAAAATACGGGATTTTCCTTATTTATTACAATTAATGTTAGCACACTGCTCTTGTGAGTGCTAATATTAATTATAATACAAAAATCAAAAAATTCAACCTAAATTATAACTAATTAAATGCTTCGTAATATATCTCTGATTGGTAATGTTTACCAAAAAAATGATTTAAGATATGAGAGCAACAGCAGAGGATGATATACCTTCTTTTCTGCCTTCAAATCCCAGATGCTCAGTTGTGGTAGCTTTGACGCTTATCCGGGAAATATCGATTTTCAAAGCATCAGCAATGTTTTTTCGCATTATATCAATGAAAGGAGCAAGCTTTGGTGCTTGTGCTACAACTGTGGAATCGATATTGCTGATTGTATAACCTGCATTTGTCAAAATCTCCCTGACAAACTTTAAAAGCTCTATACTGTCGGCGTTTTTATATTTCGGGTCGGTGTCCGGGAAGTGCTTGCCGATGTCTCCCAAAGCTGCAGCACCTAAAAGTGCGTCCATAATGGCATGAACAAGAACATCTGCATCGGAATGACCCAAAAGCCCTGTGCTATGTGGGATGTCGACCCCACCGAGTATTAATTTTCTCCCTTCTGTAAGAGAATGGACATCATACCCAAAACCTATACGCATAATATAACCTTCTTTTCAAATTAATCTTGTAAAAATTTACAAATTGCCTCAGCAATCGGTAAATCTTCGGGTGTTGTTACCTTTATATTTGTATATTCTCCGTCAACTATATAAACATTTTTGCCAGAATTTTCAATAACCGAGCAGTCGTCTGTGGGAGAAAAGCCAGCCTTTTCTGCATTAAGATACGCTTGTTGAATCTCATCTTTAAGAAATACCTGAGGCGTCTGTATAAGACGCAATATGTCTCGCTTTGGGGTGCTGTATACAAAGCTGTTTTCATCGCTTACTTTGACTGTGTCCTTGGGTATTACCCCGGGAGCAGCAGCACCAAACTGGTAGGCGGCTTCAATGGTTTTGTTAATTAAAGCCGGGGAGACAAAGGGGCGCGCTCCATCGTGAACTGCAACCATGGTATTATCGTTGATTTCTTTTAATCCACACATAACCGATTGCTGACGTGTTTGTCCACCTTTGATTACTTTTTTGACCTTTCTTATTTTAAACTTTTTAACCAAGGCTTCAACATTGGTTATGTTGTCCTCTCTTGTAACAATATATATGCTGTCTATGGATTTGGCTTCCTCAAAACTTTTGAGGGTGTGTACAAGGACAGGAACTTTATCAACCAACAAAAACTGTTTATTTTTATTGTTCCCCATTCTGCTGCTGTTGCCTGCGGCAACTATTATCGCAGCAGCAGTTTTAGATTTTTTGTACATAACTATCATTCCTTAATATAATTTACACAGGTTTGTAATTATTCCGCCATAAGAAGTTCTTCAATTTCCTTATATGAGTTGCCTTTTACAAGCACCAACTCAGAAATAAGAATATTTTTGGCATTTGACAGCATTTTGCGCTCTGCATTTGAGAGGGATTTCTTTCTGTCACGCAGAAGAAGAGTTTTTGCAACAGTCGCAACATCTGTCAGATTTCCGCTTTTAAGCTTCTCGATATTTTCACGGTATCTTTGGTTCCAGTTATCATTGCAGTCTTCGCCGCAATTTTGGAAATGTTTTATAGCTGCTGTGGCGGCATCCTCTGAAACTATTTTGCGGATGCCGATGGTTTCGGTGTTGTTTACGGGGAGCATGACCTTCATATCGCTGACTGATATCTGCATAACATAATATTTATGCGTTTCGCCTAAAATCTTTTTTTCTTCGATATCGACAATGATGCCGGCTCCGTGCATTGGATAAACTATTCTGTCGCCTATGTGAAACACTAAAAAGACTTCCCTTCAAACATTTAAGTTTTTTTATTTTTTATATATATTTATTATTAACTTGATAAAATTATTTGCAGAATGCCTCAATAACATCTTTGATATTACTGAACTTACAAATTTCTATGTCTTTGAATTTTTTGATTTTACCTGCACCTGATTCAGGAATAATACATTTTTTGAAGCCCAGCTTTTCACATTCAGCAATTCTTGCTTCAAGGAAACTGCAGCTTCGCAGCTCGCCGGTAAGGCCGACTTCGCCGATGGCAACTGTGTTGGAATCTATAGCAATGCCTTTAGCACTTGATGCAAGAGCAAGCACAATACCAATGTCTGATGCAGGCTCATTAATCCTGAGACCGCCTACTATGTTTACGTACGCATCGAAGTTTGACATATTAATGCCACCACGTTTTTCAAGTACAGCAATCAGCATCAGTGTGCGACTTAAATCAGGACCGCTTGCCATTCTTCTCGGGTTGCCGAATGAGGTAGGACTTACAAGTGCCTGAACCTCTGCTAAAACAGGGCGAGTTCCTTCCATTGTACAGATTATACATGAACCGGGTACGTTTTCAGGCCTGCCTGAAAGCATTGCTTGTGACGGGTTTGGAATCTCCTGAAGACCTGATGCTCCCATCTCAAAAACGCCGATTTCGTTAGTTGAACCAAAGCGGTTTTTTACAGCTCTTAAAACACGGAAGGACTGATGCCTGTCGCCTTCAAAATAAAGTACGGTGTCAACAATATGTTCAAGTATTTTAGGGCCTGCCAGAGCACCTTCTTTTGTAACGTGGCCGACAAGGAATACGGAAATAGAGTTTTCCTTGGCAATTTTCATAAGAACGGTTGCGGTGTCACGTATCTGTGAAATGTTACCTGGTGTTGATTGAATTTCAGGATTGTACATTGTTTGCACAGAGTCAATAATTAAAACATCAGGCTTTTCGTGAAATATGCAGTCTAAAATAAGTGACATATTGGTCTCGGAATAAATTTTTAGATTTGGTGTAGTTATTCCAAGCCGGTCTGCTCTGAGTTTAATCTGACGCTGGGACTCTTCACCGGAAACGTAAAGCAGCTTTTTTGTTTTTCCTATATGCTGACATATCTGCAAAAGGAGTGTTGATTTGCCTATTCCCGGGTCTCCGCCGACCAAGATCAAAGAGCCGCTTACAAGACCTCCGCCTAAAACACGGTCAAGCTCAGATATACCGGTAAGGGTGCGTGCTTCCTCAGTTGTATCAATATCTGAGATTGTTTTGGGAAATGATGAGGATGATTGAGTAGATATAACAGATACCTTGCTGTTTTGAGGAGCCTCAAACAGAATTTCCTCTTCAATCGTATTCCAGGAATTGCAAACTGTACATTTCCCCATCCATTTTGGGAATTTTGCTCCACATTCAGAGCATATATATTGAGTTTTTGTTTTCATAACATTACCTCATAAGAGAAAAATCAGATGCGACTGTTCTTAGCGGCAGTAAATGTGTTTTGCATCAGCATTGCGATTGTCATGGGACCAACACCGCCCGGAACAGGAGTGATGGCTCCGGCAATTTTTTCTACATTGTCAAAGTCAACATCGCCGACGAGTCTGCCATCGTCAAGTCTGTTCATACCAACATCAATTACGACCGCACCCGGTTTTATCATATCTGCGGTTATGAAGTTTGCTTTGCCTACTGCTGCAACAAGAATGTCAGCAGTTTTGGTAACTTCCTTTATGTTCTTGGTTCTTGAGTGACATGTGGTTACTGTTCCATTTTTGTGAAGAAGAAGCATACTCATGGGCTTACCGACAATGTTGCTTCTGCCAACAACAACACAGGTTTTGCCCTCAACCTCGACACCGCTTTCTGATATAAGCTCCATAATGCCGGCTGGTGTGCAGGGAACAAAATCAAAGTCACCTATCATAATTTTTCCCACGTTTACCGGATGGAATGCATCAACGTCCTTTTCGGGAAGTATAGTATTAATAACAGCTTTTTCGTCGAGGTGTTTGGGAAGAGGAAGCTGTACCAGAATTCCATGGATGCCGGGGTCATTATTCAGTTTTTCGACCAATGAAAGCAATTCTTCCTGTGAGGTGCTTTCGGGGAGGGCAAACTTTTCAGAGCGCATTCCCAGCTCATTGCACATAGCTTCTTTTCTTCCTACATAGACTTTAGATGCCGGATCTTCACCTACTATTACCACGGCGAGACCGGGCAGAATTCCTTGTCTTTTCAGTTCTTCGATTTCCTTTTTCAGATTTTCCTTTATTCTTTCGGAAACTGTTTTTCCGCTCAGTATTTTTGCCATTTTTAAATTCTCCTTTAAGTGGTTTTATAAGACATTCCCGACCGGATCCAACAAGGTCCAAACGGTTTGTTTTTTTGAGCGCATCAAGCACTAATACATAATTTTCAGTTTTTTTGAATTGAAGCAGGGCGCGTTGCATTTTCTTTTCCTTGTAATCTTTTGCAACGTAAACTTTTTTCATTGTGAAAGGGTCAAGCCCGGTGTAGTACATACAAGTCGAGATGCTTCCCGGAGTGGGATAAAAATCCTGCACCTGTTCAGGTGTCAGCTTGTTTTTATTCAAGTATTCAGCAAGCTTAACTGCATCACTAAGGGTGCTGCCGGGGTGTGAAGACATAAGATACGGTACAATAAACTGGGGTTTGCCAACTTCTCTGTTTATACGTTCAAATCTTTTTAAAAAGCGTTGATATACGTCATTTTTAGGCTTCCCCATATATTTGAGAACGTTGTCTGAAATATGTTCAGGTGCAACACGGAGCTGCCCGCTTATGTGATGTCTGCACAATTCGTGAAGAAAAGTATCATCTTTATCTGCCATAACGTAGTCAAAACGTATTCCGGACCGTACAAAAACCTTTTTTATTTTTGGAAGCTTTCTTAGCTTTCTCAAAAGCTCTATATAGTCATCGTGCGATACCTCCAGGTTTTTGCACGGCTCAGGGAAGAGACATTGCTTGTTTTTGCAAACTCCGTATTTGAGCTGTTTCTTGCAGGAGGGGGAACGAAAGTTTGCTGTTGGACCGCCAACATCGTGAATATAACCTTTAAAATTCGGTTTTTCCGACAGCTTTTTAACTTCACGGATTATGGATTCGTGACTCCGTGCTGTGACCGTTCTGCCCTGATGGAAACTAAGAGCACAGAAATTACAAGAACCAAAACAACCCCTACATGATGTAATGCTGAATTCAACCTCTGTTATCGCAGGAACACCACCGTCCTTTTCGTATACAGGATGATAGGTTCCTTCATAGGGAAGCTCATACAAATGGTCAAGCTCATTAGTTGTAAGAGGAGGAGATGGTGGGAGCTGAACAACCAGCTTGGCATCATTGTCTCTCTGAACAACGGGTTTGCCTGAAATTGAGTCTTGTTCCTGATATTGAAGTTTTGCTGCCTTTGCGTAAAGAGTTTTGTTTTCATAAACTTCGTCATAGGATGGTATTATAACGGAATCCTTTGGTAAATCATCATCATTGTTTGCAATATATGAAGTGCCTGGTACTGACTTGATTTCATTGACAGGCACACCCATATTAAGCATATTTGCTATTTCGATAATCTGGTGTTCGCCCATTCCATAAATAAGGAGGTCTGCTCCGCTGTCTATGAGAATACTTCTGCGGACTTTGTCAGACCAGTAATCATAGTGAGCAAACCGTCTAAGACTTGCTTCGATACCTCCTATAATTATGGGAACATGCTTGCCATAGGCCTCGCGAATGCGATTGCAATAAACAATTGTTGCCCTGTCAGGCCGCAAGCCGATTTTCCCTCCGGGAGAATACATATCGGTTGAACGCATTTTTTTTGAAACTGTATAATGGTTAACCATCGGGTCTATATTGCCGGAAGAAACAAGAAAACCAAGGCGGGGCATACCAAGTCTTTTAAAGTCCTTGCAGCTGTGCCAGTCGGGCTGTGAAATAATGCCGACGGTAAAGCCTTTATCCTCAAGAACACGGGAAATAATGGCGTGTCCGAAACTTGAATGGTCTACATAAGCATCGCCTATTACATACACAAAATCAAGGGAGTCAATATTCTGTTTTTTCATATCGTTTGCAGAAATAGGAAGAAACATCTAAAAACCCCCGTAAAAATCCAGAATTATATACTTATTTTATCACAGAAGGTAAAATTTTTCAACAGCTTTTTTGTATAAATTTTACTTGACTGTAAAGATGTTGGGTTGTATAATAAAAAGAGCAGTTATTGCAATAAAAATAAGCACAAAGGGAGAAGAAAAATGAGAAGTATTATTACCGTTATGGGCATTGATAAACCAGGGATTATTGCAAAGGTGAGTGATTGTATTTATCGTCACGGAGTAAATATTCTGGATATAAATCAAACTATTATGCAAAATATCTTCACAATGATTATGCTGGTGGAGTCTAAAGATACTGACAGCTGCGGACAGCTGCTTATTGAGGAACTCGAGAAGATTGGAAAGGAAATAGGCGTTGATATTCGTATGCAGAATGAAGAAATTTTCAATTCAATGCATAGAATTTAACTGGTTTGTGGAGGACATATGATTAATACAAGAGAAATTATGGAAACAATCAAGATGATTGATGACCAGCATCTTGATATACGAACAATAACAATGGGTATTTCATTGCTTGACTGTACAGACAGCAATGCAAAGGCGGCTTGTGACAAGATTTATGACAAAATTACTAAATATGCTGAAAATCTGGTTTCAACCGGAGAGGAAATAAGTCATCAGTACGGGATTCCTATCATTAATAAAAGAATATCTGTTACACCCATTTCTTTGATTGCAGGTGCAAGTGATGCAAAGGATTATGTTATGTTTGCAGAGGCTTTAAATCGTGCAGCTTGTGAAACAGGGGTAAACTTTATCGGCGGATTTTCTGCACTTGTACATAAAGGTTTTTCCAAAGGAGACAGAATTCTCATTGAGTCAATTCCTGAGGCTCTGGCTGTTACAGATAGAGTTTGTTCGTCTGTTGGTGTTGCTACAACAAAAGCGGGAATCAATATGGACGCGGTAAAACTTATGGGAGAAACTGTTGTAAAAGCTGCAAAACTCACTGCGGACAGAGATTCCCTTGGTTGTGCAAAGCTTGTTGTTTTTGCAAATGCGGTTGAAGATAATCCTTTTATGGCAGGTGCTTTTCACGGAGTCGGAGAGGGCGACGCTGTTATCAATGTGGGTGTAAGCGGACCGGGAGTTGTTAAATCTGCTCTTGAAAAGGTAAAGGGAGCGGATTTTGGAACGGTTGCAGAGACTATAAAAAAGACCGCCTTCAAAATTACAAGAATGGGACAGCTTGTGGCACAGGAAGCATCAAGAAGACTCAATATTCCGTTTGGTATAGTTGATTTATCGCTTGCTCCAACACCTGCGGTTGGAGACAGTGTTGCATACATACTTGAGGAAATGGGTCTTGAAAAGTGCGGAACTCATGGCACAACAGCGGCACTTGCGCTTCTTAATGATGCTGTTAAAAAGGGCGGAGTTATGGCATCAAGCTATGTTGGCGGACTTAGTGGTGCTTTTATCCCGGTAAGTGAGGATGCTGGAATGATTTCTGCTGCAGAATGTGGGGCTCTTACTTTGGATAAGCTTGAGGCAATGACGTGCGTATGTTCGGTTGGACTTGATATGATTGCGGTTCCCGGTAATACGTCTGCTTCGACGATTTCAGCAATAATTGCCGATGAAATGGCTATCGGTATGATAAATCAGAAAACAACCGCTGTGAGGGTTATACCTGTTATTGGTAAAGGTGTTGGAGAGACCGTTGAGTTTGGCGGACTTTTGGGTTATGCACCGATTATGCCTGTGCATAATTATTCAAGCCGGGAATTTGTTGAAAGAGGCGGACGAATTCCTGCTCCGATTAACAGTCTTAAAAATTAAAACTAAGTAATAAAATCCTATTGAAAATTGTGCTAAAAATGGGAAAACGGATTTTAAAATGCTTTTTTGTGCAAAAATTTACCAATACAAAATGTTTTAGATGTTAAAATTGACTAAAAAAAATGTAATAAATATGAAAAAATAGGTTGACATAGAAAATAAATTAGTATATAATCACAGTATATAGATATTATGGCAAAGTTTTTTTAGTTATTCTATATCAAATAGTAAAAAATTATTTAAAATAAAATTAAAATAAAGGAGCGAAAAAAATGAAACTCAGTTTTAAGGTTTTGACAAAAAGGGTATTACCCGCAATCCTTGCAGTAACCCTTATGGCTACTGTTGGTGGCTGTTCTAAAAAGGGCGGAGAAAAAGGAGAGAATGTTTCAACAGGTACAATGCCAAAGAACCTTACTGTTTGGGCACCTCTTGGCAGCCTTGCTGCAAAGGCAGGAGCTAATGACAGAGGCGATATTTTAGCTTATAAGATTATCGAAGAACAGACAGGTTGTGTTATTGACTGGATATCTCCAAGTTCGGCTGAAGGACTTGAAAAATTCAATCTTTTGATTGCCGGGGACAAACTTCCTGACATTATCTGTGCAGATGTATGGTCAGGCCGTGATACATACAGAGATATAGAAGAAGGCTTAATTGTTCCTATTTCAGATTATCTCGATTATATGCCAAACCTCAAAAAGTTTCTTGAAGAGAACCCAGATGTTGCAAAACAGTTTAGAAATGATGATGGAAGCATTCATTATCTTCCTTCTGCTCGTGGCGACGAAGAGCTTACAGTTTTCGTTGGACCTACCATCAGAAAAGACTGGCTTGACAAGCTTGGTCTCGAAATGCCTACCAACACAGATGAACTTTACAATGTTCTCAAGGCGTTCAAAACTCAGGACCCGAATGGCAATGGAAAACAGGATGAGATAGCATTCTCAGGTATGGGTGGCGACTCTTGGAGCTATGGTATAGGTAACATTGTATGGGCTTATGATACTCACTACAGCTTTTTTGTAAAGGATGGTAAGATTACTCATGGTATGCTTGAAGAAGAAATGAAGCCTGCTCTTGAGTACCTTGCAAAGCTTTATAGTGAAGGTTTGATTGACCCTGACTATCTCATTAACGATGACGAAAAGTATAAGGCTAAGATTCTTAATGATCGTTCAGGTTTCTTTTTCGGAATTCAGCCAAGCAGTTACTATCTTACTCTTAACGATGGCACAAAGGAACTTGTAGGTGTTCCTTACTTTGATGGAAAGTGCTACAATGAGCAGTATCTTAATCGACTGGGTGGCGGTCAGACTGTTATAACAGGCGACTGTAAAGATCCTGCAGGTGCAGCTATGTGGCTCGATTACTTCTTCAGCCCTGAAGGTATAATTGCTACAAACTTCGGTATTGAAGGCGAGACTCATAACGTTGTTGACGGTAAGAGGGTTCTCGACCATGATTATGTATTTAACAATCCGGACGGACTTGAATCCAAAGAAGTTTGTCATAGTAGCTTTATAGGTGCTTCAACAGACTTCCCAAGTGTTCAGCTTTGGGAATACTACAGCCAGACACTTCAGCCATGGGGTAAAGCAGCAATTGAGGTTTGGTCCTCATCTGCAAATCCGGAAAATGCTCTTCCAAAACTTAAATTTACTGCTGAAGAGAAAGATCTCATTAGCGATGAGTTGGAAAACATTAATACTTATGTAAGCACACAGTTCAATAATATCATTATGGGTCGTGCATCAGTAAACGATCTTGACAAGATAAAAGAAGAACTTGACAATTTGGGAATGCAGGATGTTCTCAAAGTTTACAATGATTCATATGTAAGATATCTTAATAAATAACAAAAATAAATTTTGTGTACTGATGTGGGGAGGGAGTGATAACTCCCTCCCACATATAGTGTCCGAAGCGCGAGGACGGAGTTGAACCTGTTTTCGTGGGTTTACACTGCTTCGGCTCGAAGCTTCCCTTGATGGCAGTTATTTTTAAAGAAAATCACTGCCATCAGGGGGAGAATTGCTTAAATACATTACTTGGAGAGGTTGTGACTTAAAATGAAAAAAGATAATGTGGTGTTGCTGCCGAAAAAACATTCTTTATGGCGGGAAATACTGAAACATAAGAGTATTTATTTGATTTTTGCACCAACATTGTTGTTTTACCTGATATTTATGTATATACCAATGTTTGGTACAATTATTGCATTTCAGGATTATTCCATAAGACTTGGTGTTTTTGACAGTAAATGGGTAGGACTTGAAAATTTTCTTGATTTTCTTTCTAACCCCAAGTTTTTTGAGCTACTTAGAAATACTTTGGTTATCAGTTCATTGAGCCTTGTTATAGGATTTCCTTTGCCTATAGTTTTGGCACTTTTGCTCAATGAACTTAGCAATTTGCGTTTTAAAAAGTTTGTGCAGACTGTTACATATATGCCTCACTTTATTTCAACGGTTGTTATGGTAGGTATATTGACGACATTTCTTTCCACAGATGGTGTTATCAATGGTGTCCGTGCTGCATTGGGGCTTCCGGCTGTACAGTTTATGACTACTCCGGAGTATTTTCCATGGATATATGTGTTAAGTAACATTTGGCAGAATATAGGCTGGAGTAGTATAATTTATATTTCGGCTATTGCGGGTGTTGATCAGGAGCTTTATGAAGCTGCACGAATTGACGGTGCAAACAGATGGAAACAAATGCTTTATGTTACACTTCCCGGTATTGCATCTACGATGTTGGTTTTGTTTATAATGCAGGTAGGAAATATTTTGAGTGTAGGACACGAAAAAATACTTCTTATGTATAACTCTGCTACCTATGAAACTGCAGATGTAATTTCTACATATGTTTACCGTAAGGGTCTTTTAGAAAGCGATTATGGGTATTCAGCTGCTGTTGGTATCTTCAATTCAGTTTGTAACTTTACTATGCTTATGCTTTCCAATGCGATAAGCAAAAAGGTAAGCGGTCAAGGACTTTGGTAGGAGGGAGAATGCAAGATGAAAATTAAAAAGACTTTGGGCGAACAAATTTTTGACGTTTTTAATGTTATTATCTTATTGTTGTTAACTTTAGTAGTTGTGTATCCCTGCTATTATATACTTGTTGCATCGGTTAGCAATCCGGCAGCAATATATCAAGATGGTGGATTGCTTTTGTGGCCAAAAGAATTTGGTATGTACAGCTACCAGACTGTGTTTGAAAACTCTGATCTTTGGCGTAGCTATGGAAATACAATATTTTATGTTGTAGCTGGCACTTTTCTTAGTGTTATGCTTACCACTTCGGCGGCATTTTGTGCATCAAGAAAAACTCTTCCGGGGAAAAATATTATAATGTTTCTTATAATGTTTACTATGTATTTTAATGGTGGTCTCATTCCAACGTACATGGTTGTTAAAAATTTAGGGATTACAGATTCTTATTTTGCGATGATTATACCTACTGCGGTTTCTACATATAACCTCATTATAACGTTAAGTTATTTCCGTGGTATACCTGAATCGATGGAAGAAGCGGCCAAAATCGATGGAGCTACTGATTTTAAGATTTTTTATAAGGTTATGTTACCGCTTGCAAAACCGATAATTGCAGTAATTGCACTTTATTATGCGGTAGCAATCTGGAACAACTACTATACAGCACTTATATACCTTAGTGAAGAGAAGTATTATCCGCTTCAGAGCGTATTAAGACAAATTCTTTTAACATCCTCTGGTACTGAGCAAGATGCTGCAGCTATAAGCTCAGAGGCTGATGGTGCGGCTTATGCGGCAAATATACGTTATGCAACCATTGTTGTTTCAACGGTTCCGATTCTTTGTGTATACCCATTTATTCAGAAGTATTTCATTAAGGGTGTAATGATTGGTGCAGTTAAGGGTTAATTTTTGAAGAAAAATTACAGACAATAAAAGTTATTTATGTATCAGAAAGGAAGTAAATTAAAATGAAATTTTTGATTTGCGGTGACTTTACTGCAACCGATATAAACAAAGAGCTTTTCCGTGCAGGAGAGGTTGAAAAACTTTTTTCACAAGATGTTTTGGATGTTTTCAAGGAAGCTGACAGAGTGTTTGTGAATGTAGAATGTGCATTGACAGAATATGATGTTGCAATTAGAAAATGGGGCCCTGCAATTAAAACACCTGTTGAAACTGCAAAAGTGTTAAAAGAAGTTGGTGTTACTAACTGTGGTCTTAGTAACAATCACATATTCGATTATGGTATCAAAGGAGCAAAGGATACTATGGCTGCCCTTGATGCTGCAGGCTTAGAATGGACCGGTTTTGGCGATAACTACGAAGCAGCTCGCAAAAACCAGTACATAAAAACTCCTGAGGGCAAGACTGTTGCCGTTATTGCTGTAAGTGACAGAGAGTATGCTTATGCACTCGAGGATAGAATGGGTGCCAGAGTTTATGATGAATATGACACAATGTTTGATATAATAGATGCAAAGAAAAATGCTGACTTTGTAATCGTAATTTACCACGGAGGCAAAGAATTCAGCCGCTACCCATCACCCAGACTTCGCAAGTCTTGTCAGGCAATGGTTAAGCATGGTGCTGATGTAGTTTTGTGTCAGCATACTCATTGTATTGGGTGCTATGAAAACTTTATGGGTTCTCATATTCTTTACGGACAAGGTAATTTCCACTTCGTAAGAGATTATTCACATCCCGGTTGGGAAAATAAGGGCCTTATGGTTATGCTTGATATAAATGAAAAATGCGATATTTCCTTTATACCTGATGTAACAACTGATACAGGTATTGAAAAAGCAAGCCCGGCTGAAACAGCTGAAATTCTCAAGGGTCTTGAAGACCGCAGCAATGATCTTAAGACCAATGTTTGGCGTGAAAAGTGGCATGAGTATTGTCTTAGTGTTACCGAATTATATGAAGGTTCAGTTAAAAATGTTCATAAGGAAGACGAAAGTCCAAATTACAGACAAGTTTTTGCTCATTATTTGGATTGTGAAGCTCATTGTGATATCCTCAGAGAACTTTTCCCGACCTGGAACAAAACAGATAAATTCTAAGGCTTAAATTAATCTTAAAAATGGAATGAAAAGCAAATGCTTTTCATTCCATTTTTTGTTGTTAATTATTAAGCATATTTTCAATAAATATCCCGTACCCACGTGTTGGGTCATTGACAAACACATGGGTTACTGCGCCAACTAATTTTGCATTCTGAATTATCGGACTACCTGACATTCCTCGAACTATTCCGCCTGTTTTTTCAATCAAATTTTTGTCAGTAATTTTGATAACCATTCCCTTTTGAGGAGATAATGATTTTGGAAAAATTCTTAAAATTTCTATTTCATATTTATTTGTATTTTCGCCATCAATGCACGAAAAGATAAACGCTTTGCCTGTCTTAACTTCATCTCGATAGGCAACCAAAAGAGGATCAACTGAGGAAAATGGGGCTTTTTCTGCTGTTCCAAAAATTCCAAGCTCTGTGTTTTTTGTGATTTTACCAATTGGGGTAACGCTTTCATCAAAAACACCATTAAGTTCTCCCGGGATACCTTTTTCACTTTTTTCTACCGAAACAATGGAAGAGGGCAGGATACTTCCTCCTGATATGGGGACAATCTCGTTTGTCTGATTGTCATATATTGCATGCCCAAGAGCTGCAAATTCCTTTGTTTTGGGATTATAAAACGTTATGGTTCCTATGCCGGATGCTGCATCTTTGACCCATGCGCCTATTTTAAAATCCTCATCGGTTTTTGAAAAGGTGGGGGTAATTAACAGTTTTTTTTCTTTGTTATCGCGATTTATTGTTACAGAGGATTTTTTACCGCATGATGTGCTGATTGCGACACTTAAATCCTCCACATCGGAAACAGGACTTTCATTAAAAAACGTAATCAAATCTCCTTTTTTTATCCCGGCATCTTTGGAAGGAGAAAGGTGTGTTCCGTCTGCTGATACAACATCTGAAATATCAACGACCAGTACCCCCTTGGTATAAAGGGTAACCCCTATTGGCTGACCGCCGGGTATCAACAATGTTTCTTCCGAAACTTTTTCGGGTTCGGCGATACATTGTGTACTGTAATTGTCTGCTGATGTTCCTGTAACAAAAGTAATTAAAAAGATTAATGGAAAAATAAGGCTTTTTTTAAAGTTCACAACATCCCTCCTTTAAATATATTCTTTCACAGATTACAGATAATATGGTGTGTAAAATCTCTATGTAAATTAAAAAAAGACCTTGGTGGTCTTTTTTTAATTTGAATTCAATTATTTGTTATTTTTATTGTTTTTTAACTCGTTCTTGTTTTCCTGTTGCTCCTGATTGTTCTGCTTGTTGTTCTGATTGTCCTTGTTTTTGTTGTCCTTATTCATAAATAACACTCCTTTGAAAATTTTAAGAAAATTCATATTGAATTCATCTCAAAAGTAGTATTTGATAGAAAATATTTTTTTATTCATTTTGTTTCAAAAATTTTATAATTACATATTATAATAATAGTT
>JAZNMD010000041.1:0-2937 GCA_045579385.1 Clostridia bacterium | reverse complement strand
GTGCCGCCGATTATACCAATTGTTTCGCCTGAGCGAATGGAAATGTTTATATTTTTAAGACAAATGTTGTCTCTGCTTTTTGAGTAGCTGAAAAAAACGTTTTGAAACTCC
This sequence comes from Clostridia bacterium, assembly GCA_045579385.1. Taxonomy (GTDB): domain Bacteria; phylum Bacillota; class Clostridia; order Monoglobales; family Monoglobaceae; genus SIG440. The sequence continues at coordinate 2,826 of JAZNMD010000041.1, read as the reverse complement.
ACCGAACCATCTTTAACGGTTATGACCTCGCCATCAGTGAGGTCTGAAACTTCATCCAGCACCTCAGCACATCTTTCTAAAGATGCTCTGGATATTATAACCATAACAAATATCATTGAGAAGCTCATAAGACTCATAAGAATCTGATTGGTGTAGGATATAAGGCTGATAAGCTCGCCCTGGGTCATATTTTCAGAAAGTATAAGCTGTGAGCCAAACCACGCAATAAGAAGCATACAAATATACATCGAGCTTTGCATAAGAGGCGAGTTGAATGACAGAATACGTTCTGCCGCACTGAACTTGTTGTAGATTTCCTGTGAGACTTCTTTGAATTTACGTTCCTCAAAATCTTCACGCACAAAAGCTTTTACAACACGCATTCCACGCAGGTTTTCGCGGACTACTCTGTTAAGATGGTCATAGGTCCTAAAAACCTTTTCAAAAATAGGATGGGCTTTGATTGCAATAAGGATAAGACCGCCGCCTAAAAAGGGCACAATGGCAAGAAAGATAAGGGAAACCTGTGGGTTTACAAAAAACGACATTGAAAGTGAAAATGCCAGCATAACAGGACAACGTACAGCAATGCGGATTATCATTTGATAAGCGTTTTGCAGATTTGAAACATCGGTTGTAAGGCGTGTGACAAGACCCGAGGTGGAAAACTTGTCGGTGTTTGCAAATGAAAAGTCCTGAACCCTATAGAACATCTTTTTGCGGAGATTTTTGGCAAAGCCTGCGGAGGCAATCGCGGCGTACCTGCCTGACATTGCACCACAAAACATTGAAAACCCCACCAGAAGAACAAGGATGAAGCCTATTACTATCACAGTATTCATATTGCTTTTTTCGATGCCATTATCGATTATATAGGCCATAAGCCAGGGGATTAAAACCTCTAAAATTACTTCTCCGGTAACAAAAAGTGGAGCAAGCACAGACGGTAATTTGAATTCCCCTATACAAGAAGCAAGCTTTTTGAGCATTTTTGACAGTCCTTTCGCTGACTATTTAAGAAGATTAAAGGTCTATTACCCGTATTTTTTATAAAAAAACAGGACCAAAGCACCACAGGGGAACAGGTCCTGTTTGAATACAGAAAGTATAACATATTTTGGTTAAAAAATCAAGAGCGGAATCAATTTTAAGCGGTAAACAACTTTACCGGTCCGATAAGGCCGCCAGAAGGTGCTGTTTTTTCAAAACTTACCATTTTTTCGTTATATGGCCCCACCCATTCGAGCGGTAGTTTGCTGAAGTAATCGCATCTGGCACACTCGTTTGCGATGGTGTTTGAAACAACGATTGTTATAACGCTTCCACGATGCACATTTTCTATCTGTACTTTATAGGGAGGCATAACTGAGGTAGCACATTCTTTGCCATCAACAAAGATTTTGGCGTAGAAATTAACCGTACCCAAATCGAGCAAAAGCTTGCCTTGGGGAACGTCAAAATTGACAGTGGTTTTGTAGGTTACTTCGCCTGAAAAGCTTTGTTCCCAGAAACCAAGCTTGCACTTTTTATATTCGGGAACGGGGTAGAAGTTGTTTGCACCGCTATCATCAATTTTAAACTTCCGGGTAACCGCACACTCAAAATCAGAAAGCTCTCCTAAAAGGTATGGAGTTTTTAAAGGAATGGAGTCAAGTGTTTTTGAAGTGAATATGTAAACAATGCTTTCGCCACGCTCCAAGGCGGAAGTCACAGTTACCTCATTGCCTGAGACAACATAATCGCACTCGTAAATTTTACCATCCATAAGGTTAAGGGCATAAGGCTTTTTACATTCGGCAAAAGTAATTTTAAAACGTTTATGTTCATTGTTTTCGTTATACACAAAGTACAAATGTTCGCCATCACTGTCAATCCGTCTTGCCATAATGTTTTTCTCGTCGCATTTTATAAGAGGCACGATTTCAGATTTAATTCCTGAAAGCTTTTCCAAAACCTCGGTGGGCTCAAAAGCCGCTTCGGGAACGAAGATATTATCGTATGAGACATATTCATTTGAAAGAGTGTCTCCTATTCTTTTTGCGTTAAGCACAAAATCCTCGTCAATGATATCAAAGGAAACTCCGCTTTCCTCAAGCAGTGAGCCGAGCCTTTCGAATTCTTCTGTTGCACGTTTTGCCTCACTTCCGCCTGATACCATGGTTGTTGCAGGATGGTAGAGTGCGGTATGAATATGAGCTTTGTCGTTTTGCATAAGGTATGAAAGGCGTTTTGTGTATTCGTTAAGCGGACGAACCATATTTGTCCCCAAAAACTGAGGTATGAAGTTCGGTCGGTACTGGAATGGAAGAATTCCGTTTTGTTCATATGAAATTGTCATAAAGTTGAAGCGGTTTATACCGCGGACAGCCTGAAAATTGAGGATATCCCGCATGGCTACAAATGTAAGATGAGAGCCATAAACAGCAAAGCTTTCGCTAAGGGCATCGGGACTGCCTATCTGTCTTGCGGCAGAGGATGCGTATCGTGGGAAAAACTCAATCCCATCGGGACAGCTTTTTCCGTTTCTGGGATAGCCTATTTGTTCCCAGATAACATCAATGCCAGGAACATCAAAGCACCTTAGCATTTTCATCAAATTGCCATAGCGTTTGTTTACAAAGCCGGTGCTGGAATGGTCTAAGTCCAGATGACCGACCGATTTCATATTGTGCTTATTAAGCCATTTTTTCATTGTCAGGAAGTAATTTTCCATAACCAGTGAACCACAAAGCTGATGATAATGAATTTTTGCAAATTTCTGGTCAAGAGTCTCGGCCTCTTTGCGTGAGGTTATGCAAGGAAGGTAGTCTTCAATTTCATATCCGT
>JAZNMD010000040.1:0-5175 GCA_045579385.1 Clostridia bacterium | reverse complement strand
TTAAAAGCACACAGATTTTCATAAGTCCCTAAAAAACTGATTTTAACACTCTTTCCATCGGCAATATTAATCGTTACAGTTTTTTCATCTGAATTATCAAATGAAGATAAATCTCCAAAACCCAATCTTTTTACAGCAGTAATCTTTGATACTGTTGCAAGAATCTTCTCCACAGCAGCCATATCAAGCTCTGCATCAGGGTCTTCGCTAAGATGCCAGCCGGACTCATCTTTTTCAAGAGAATAACTCCCGTTTTTATCAGATACGGTGTATTTTTCAATTTCTGATGATACGCAGCTAAACAATTCTATGGGCTCATCCTTGCCTGCACTATAGTTGCTTTGAGCAAAATACATCCCGATACAAATCACAACAATCAGCAGTAAGATAGCTAACCACACAATTACTACCGTTTGCTTTTTCATCACATCGCCTCCTTGAGGATACTTTCCGGATTCTTTAAAGATTTTGCATTACTTATTTTCAATATCAATCTTTATAATCATAATCGTGGAAACGTCAGAATGACGTTTTAAGCGGAATATATTCCGCTACTTTCAAGCAAGAGGCTTGAAAGCCACGCATGATTGCAATAATGTCGGTTTATGAAAACAAAGTTTTCATAACGATTTGCGATATTTCGCAAACTGAAACGCTAATGCGTTTCACCGACCGTTATTATTGAAAGCTCTTTAAGCTGTGCATCATCAACAACATCAGGAGAATTTGACATAAGCTCAGATGCATTTTGAACTTTAGGAAATGCCACAACATCTCTGAGGCTTTCCGCACCACACATAATCATTGCAATTCTGTCAAGTCCAATTCCCATTCCACCGTGCGGAGCCGCACCGTATTTATAAGCCTCTACTAAAAATCCAAACTTTGCAGCAATTTCTTCTTCAGTAAGACCCAGTGCCTTAAACATCTTTTGCTGAAGCTCGTAATCATTTATACGGATTGAGCCGCTTGAAAGCTCTGTACCATTAAGCACCAGATCATAAGCTTTTGCAGTAACCTTTTCGGGGTTAGTTTCAAGATACTGTATGCATTCATCCTCAGGCATTGTAAACGGATGATGCATCGCAACATAGGTTTTTGATTCCTCATCATATTCAAAGAACGGGAACTGGGTAATCCACAAAAAGTTAAACCCGGGTTTGATGATATCAAGCTGTTTTGCAACCTTTAATCTGAGTGCACCCAAAGTTGAAAGTGTTGTTGAGTTTTTGTCTGCAACTATAAACACAACATCTCCCTTTTCGGCTCCGCATCTTTTTATTATTGCATCAAGCTCTTCGTCAGTCATAAACTTTGCAAATGAACAATTTGGAACATCTTCAACCCATCTGATGTAGGCAAGACCCTTTGCTCCTATTCCACGGACATACTCTGTAAGCTTGTCAATCTCTTTTCGGGTAAGCTTTTCGGCTGCATTCTTTGCACAGATAGCACGAACTGAGCCACCATTTTCTATAGCAGAAGTGAAAACTCCAAAGCCGCAATCTTTAACCACATCTGAAAGATTGCATATTTCCATTTCAAAACGTGTATCAGGCTTGTCTGAGCCATATCTCTCCATTGCTTCAGCATAGGTAAGTCTTGGAAGCGGCAACGGGATATCTACATCAAGTACATCTTTAAACAGCCTTTTTACAAAGCCTTCTCCCATTTCAAGTATATCTTCAACATCAACAAATGACATCTCAAGATCAATCTGGGTAAATTCAGGCTGTCTGTCAGCTCTTAAATCTTCATCACGGAAGCATCGTGCAAGCTGAATATATCTGTCAAACCCTGAAATCATAAGAAGCTGTTTGTAAATCTGTGGCGACTGTGGAAGTGCATAAAACTTTCCGCCATGTATACGTGATGGAATGATATAATCTCTTGCACCCTCAGGTGTAGATTTTATCATCATTGGCGTTTCAATTTCAATAAATCCATTTTCTTCAAAATAATCTCTGGCACTTTTAGCTATCTTGCTTCTTGTAATAATGTTATTCTGAAGAGGTGCACGTCTTAAGTCAAGATAACGGTATTTTAATCTCAGTTCCTCATTAACATTTGTTTTGTCTGTGATTTCAAAAGGTGGTGTCTGTGCCTTAGCCAGAATTCTTAAATCATCAACAAAAATCTCAATATTTCCTGTCTTGATGGTATCGTTCTTGCTTTCTCTTTCTCTCACGATACCCTTTGCCATAACAACATATTCGCTGTGGCAGGAGGCAGCCTTTTCAAACACAGCTTTGTCTGTTGTTTCATCAAAAGCCAGCTGAACTATGCCCGTTCTGTCCCTTAAATCAATAAATATTAAGGTACCCATATCACGAATTTTCTGCACATATCCTCCGACAACAACTGTTTTGCCTATACCTTCGGTTTCTCCACAATAATTGGTTCTTTTAAGGCCCTTCATTGTATCCATTTATCTAACCTCCGATTTTATGATTTTATACAATTCCTCTGCACAAAGTTCACTGTCCACAGTATTCCCCGTAAGCATATCTTTAATCTTGCCCTTATTAACTGCAATTTCTTCATCGCCTATTACTATACTGTACTTCGCATTGAGCTTATCTGCATATTTCATCTGTGCTTTAAGTCCTCTTCCGCAGAGGTCCTGACGGGCATGAATTCCTTTTTGTCTCAACCCAAAAATAATCTTTTGTGCAAACTTTTCAGCCTTATCGCCCATCGTCGCTATAAATAAATCAGGAGCGTTTTCAAGGATTGTCAATTCTTCCTGCTGTTTTTTTATTATCAGTATAAGTCTCTCAATCCCCGCCGCAAAACCAATTCCGTCAGTGGGCTTTCCGCCTAACTCTTCCACCAGACCGCTGTATCTTCCGCCACCGCATACGGTTGACTGTGCTCCAAGGGCATCTGACACAAACTCGAAAACGGTCTTTGTGTAATAATCAAGCCCTCTCACTATATCAGGATTGATTTTGTATTCAATTCCCATATTATCAAGGCTTTCCTTGACCTTGTCAAAATGATCGTGACACTCATCGCAAAGATGGTCAATCATCTTGGGAGCATCTTTTGCAATATTACTGCAGATTTCCGACTTGCAGTCAATAATTCTCATCGGGTTCTTTTCAAGCCTTTCAAGGCAAGTAGGACAAAGCTCATGTTTGTAATCTTCAAAATAATTTCTAAGCTTGCTGTTATATTCCTGCTTACAAACAGGGCAGCCTATGCTGTTTATATTAAGCTGTATTCCTTTTAGTCCAAGCTCATTTAAAAACATATATGCAAGTGATATAACCTCAGCATCTGTTATTGGTGTGCTTGCTCCAAAACATTCTATACCGAATTGATGGAATTCACGAAGTCTGCCGGATTGCGGCTTTTCGTACCTGAAACACGGAATTATATAGCTGAGCTTTGTAGGTTGAGGCTTTGCATAGAGCGAATTCTCAATATAGCTCCGCACGAGACCTGCTGTACCTTCAGGCTTTAAAGTAAGGCTTCTGCCGCCTTTATCCTGAAAGGTATACATCTCCTTCTGCACAACATCTGTTGTACCCCCGACACCACGCTGAAAAAGCTCGGTATGTTCAAAAACAGGTGTTCTGATTTCGGCATAACCGAAACGCTCACACACATCACGTGCTGTAGATTCAATATGTTGCCATAAATGGCTTTCTTCAGGGAGTATATCCTCTGTACCTCTTGGCTTTGTTATCATTTTTGTATATCCTTTCTAATTCAAAATGCTTTTTACTTTTGGGATGAGCCTTTTTCTGTATCCAAAACATAATCGATTAATTCCAAAACGCCCTCTCTGCCCTCACGGGTTTCGGATGAAAATGGAATAAGCACAGACTCCTCACTTAAATTAAGACTTTCATAAATTGCTGTAAGATTGTCCTCAATTTGTGATTTTTTAAGCTTATCCAGCTTTGTTGCCACTACAAATGGTTCATAGTTATACCGGCAAATCCAGTCAAACATCGTTTTATCATCCTGGGTAGGCTTATGTCTGGCATCAACAAGCTGAATTACCTGAACCAGATTTTCCCTCTTTGACAGATAATTCTCTATCATCCCTGCCCATTTATCTTTTTCCTGCTTTGACACCTTTGCATAACCATAACCCGGAAGGTCAACTATCCTGAATCGGCCACCTATCTCATAAAAATTTATGGTTGCAGTTTTGCCTGGCGTACTGCTTGTTCTTGCCAGATTTTTTCGGTTAGCAAGGCAATTTATCAAAGAAGATTTTCCAACATTCGAACGCCCCACCAAAGCAATCTCAGGCAGGTCCTTTGATGGATATTGCTCATATTTTACAGCTGTTACAAGCAGCTTTGCATCAACAAATTCCATAACACTATCTCCCTTGATTTACCAATGCATTTTTAAGCACGGCGTCAACTTCCTTGGCAAATATAAACTCGATTTCCTTCTTAATCTTATCGGGAAGCTCTTCGTAATCCTTTTGGTTTTCAAAAGGAATTATAAGTCTTCTTATTCCCATACGATAAGCCGCAAGAGATTTCTCTTTAAGTCCACCTATGCCTAAAACTCTGCCCCTGAGAGTTATTTCTCCCGTCATGGCAGTATCACGTCTTACTTCTTTGCCGCTGAGGGCTGAAACCAATGCTGTTGCCATAGTTATTCCGGCAGACGGACCATCCTTAGGTATTGCCCCTTCAGGAACGTGAATGTGTATATCTTTCTTCTTGTAGAAATTAACTTCTACTCCAAGCTTATCATAATTTGAACGGATATAGCTGAGAGCCGCTTTTGCGGACTCCTTCATTACATCACCTAAATTACCAGTAAGCTCCAGCTTTCCGCTTCCCTCCATAATGTTTACTTCAATACTTAGCGTATCTCCGCCAACCTCAGTCCAGGCAAGACCGATTGCCATACCCAGCATATTATCCTTTGGAGCTTTGTCATATATAAACACTTTTCCGCCAAGATACTCTTTCAAAAGCTTTTCGTTAAGCACAACCGCATCCTTTTTGCCTTCTACAATCTCCTTTGCGGCTTTGCGACAAATCATTCCAAGCTTTCTTTCCAGAGTTCTTACGCCTGACTCACGTGTATAACCATCAATGATAAGCTTTATTACCTTGTCAGATATTTTTATACGCTTTGCATCAAGTCCGTTTTCTTTTCTCTGCTTGGGTAACAAATATTTTTTTGCAATATTAA
>JAZNMD010000039.1:0-13624 GCA_045579385.1 Clostridia bacterium | reverse complement strand
TTGATTTTTTAATTTTTATATTAAACGCAATTGTCCCGATTAAAAATATCGCGCCATATCCTGCATCGCCGATTATCATAGCGAAGAACAATGAGAAAAATGCCAAAAACCAGAACGATATATCATACTCAAGATACCCTGGTACAACACCTAAAATATCAAAAATTGGTTTGATGAGACCTGTCAGCTTTCCATAACGGACTTTAGTCGGGACATTTTCGTCATCGCCCGAAGCATCGTCCATAATCCATGCCCAGTTTTGTGCCTTTGCCGCCGCTATAAACTGCTCAGTTTCCGTTTCGGGAATATATCCGTTTATCCAGACCAACTTCCCGTCCCGTTCAAGTGTTTCTTGTGCAGAAGAGTATTCAGCTTCGTTTTCCGTTTTTAAAAGCTGCGCTGAATAGCTTTTTAAATACCTTGCCGCATTTTTTAACACCTGCTCACATTCCAAAAGTGCATCTTCGCACACTTTAAGCTCTTCAGCTAATTGTGCAGGTCCTTTTTCAGGAATAACAAATTCAATAAAGTTAAAAGCTGGATCAAGTTTTCCAAGAACCGCAACCGTCTCCATTTTTTCAACAGTTGCCAAACGAATAAACTTTATATCTTCGTCTTTGGAAATCAGATTGTAAGCCTTTTTATCAAGTCTGTAAAAATGGACATCTAAATTCTCTGAAATCTCCTTAACTAATTCAGAATCGAAATCTCCCCAAAGCTTTAAATGTTCTGCTTCCAGTAACAACTCTGTTTTTTTAGTCGTTAATGCCACTTTTCTCTCAACAGCAGATTCTGCTTTTTGATACATTTCTTCAAACTCTTCATCAGAAAGGCTTTCATCGCAAGGATCAACTATCTCGGAATAACCTTTCAAATCAAGCAAAAACTTGGATAATCGGGAAAACCGTTCCAGAATCAATGGGTCTGCAGATTTTTTCTCTGCAATATGAAATATCCCAAGTTCACGGAGGTTAGTCAAAAGTTCATCTCTCCGAACATCCTGTGCAACAATACAGACGGCTTTCATTTTTTCTATCATACCCTCGCCCCCTGTCTTTTGCTTTTTGCAATTTTTCCGCGAACAACAGCACTTGTTTGCTGGTCGCCAAGATATATTTCTATAATCCGGATATTTTCTCTTGTTTCGGGTATTTTTACCTTTTCAAAAAGATTAACCCTTTGAGAAGTCAGTCTAAGTTCACGGTTTAAAAGTTCAATTTGCTTTTTTAATGTCTGACGCAAAACCTTAAGCCTTGATATCTCACGCAGCCTGATCAGTGCCTCATCCACCCAAAGCGGATAATCTTTAACATCATACGGAATTTCCTTAAATGTTAATTTTTCAAAAACGGGAACTATTATCCCTGCGATATTACTGTCAGAACAAATAACACTGTCAGGTTTTACCAAGTTCTCTATTTTTAAGTCATTCTTAAAAGAATTATTTTCGGAAAAAACCGCTATCCAGTCATCCAGTCCATCAACCATCCTGACATATTCATCTTCTATTTGCTCTATTTCAGACATCACTTTCATAATTACCATCTGAAGCTGTTGCTTTTTCAACTGCAAGGTGGGAAGATATCTTTCAAACTGCTTTAAATCATCTTTTTGTTTCTTTAATTCGTTTTTTGTTAGTTTAACAGTTGCCATATCCTCGCCACCTGTCAATTTTTATTAATGGGCTTGGGCCATCTTTCTTTTATAAGGTTGGTCTTAAGCCCTGTTTCGTTTGGTTCAAAGCATTCAGCAAGGATTTCCCAGCCTAAATCAAGAGCTTCTTCAAGAGAAATATTAACCCTGAGGTCCATAAGCTTTGATTCAAACAACTCGCCATATTTGAGAAGCTTTTCGTCCCACTCACTCATAAGAAATCCCATTGACTTCTTTTCAAGGGTTTCCTTAAATGCACTATACAGCTTTATCATACAGTCCATCAAGGCACGATGATCTTCTCTTGTCTTACCGTTAACATTTTGTTTAAGTCTTGAAAGTGAACCAAACGGCTCTATTCTACCATTTTTCAGGTAATACTGACCTTCTGTTATATATCCGGTGTTATCGGGAACGGGATGAGTAACATCATCGCCGGGCATTGTTGTAACGCCCAAAATTGTAACCGAGCCTAATCCATCAAAAGCAACCGCCTTTTCATAGCGTGCAGCAAGGCAGCTGTATAGATCTCCCGGATACCCACGGTTTGAAGGAACCTGTTCCATAGTAATGGCTGTTTCTTTTTGAGCATCAGCATAGTTTGTCATATCTGTAAGAAGTACAAGCACCTTTTTGCCTTCAAGTGCAAATTGTTCCGCAACAGCAAGCGCCATATCAGGAACCAGCGTACATTCAACCGTTGGGTCTGAAGCTGTGTGAACAAACATTACAGTTCTGCCCATCGCACCACTTTTTTCAAGTGTATCGCGGAAAATAAGATAGTCGTCATACTTAAGACCCATGCCACCAAGAACAATAACATCAACCTTGGTCTGCATTGCAATTCTTGCCAAAAGCTCGTTATATGGTTCGCCCGATGATGAAAATATCGGCAGTTTCTGACTTTCAACCAATGTATTGAACATATCAATCATAGGGATACCCGTTCTTATCATCTGCTTTGGAACAATTCTTTTAGCAGGGTTTACGGATGGTCCGCCGATAGGTATCATATTTTCAGTTAATGCAGGTCCGTTGTCTCTTGGAACACCACTTCCTGTAAAAACACGTCCCAGAAGATTGTCAGAAAACGAAACCATCATTGGCTTTCCTAAAAACTTAACTGAATCGGTCGTGCTTATACCCTGAGTTCCCGAAAAAACCTGCAAATAAACAATGTCATTATCAAGTTTAATTACATTGGCATAGCTGTTGCCGACAAGGGCAAGGTCGCCATTTTTGACACCGGTTGCCCTTACAGTAATAACATTACCGATAATCGATTCTATTTTTGTGTAAACTTTTTGCATAATACACCTCTTAATTGCAAGCTTTTGATAAATACATTTTTTTAATATCAGCCTCTTGCGTATCAAATTTCTCTGTTCCGAATTCTATTGCATGCCAGTCAAGAAGCAACTGACGCAGTTCGTTGAAAAACATACGAATTTCATTCTTGTCAACCATGCTGTAATTGTGCATCAGGATATCATACATAATGTCAAATTCACGCACCTGACGCTTGGGCTCACATGCTGCATCAACCGGATCAAAGGAGTTTTGCTGCAGATACGCCGCATCCAAAAGCTCGCCCTTCTGATAGATAATATAATCCTCTGCCGAGGTACCCTCTTCGCCGATAACCATCATCATCTGGTTTATCTCGTTGCTTCTTATCAATATATTTCGTGCATTTTCAACTTTAGAACTGTCTACAATGCCTTTATATTTTGACCAGGACTCAATCGGATGAATAGCAGGATACTTTCTCGCATCAGACCTCTCACGCGAGAGACCGTGAAAAGCACCAACAACCTTTAACGTAGCCTGAGTTACAGGCTCTTCAAAGTTACCACCCGCCGGGGATACGGTTCCGCCAATGGTTACCGATGCAATTTCTCCGTTATTCAGCTTGACCTTGCCTGCACGCTCATAAAATGATGCAATTACAGATTCAAGGTAAGCCGGGAACGCTTCATCTCCGGGGATTTCCTCAAGTCGCCCACTCATTTCACGCATTGCCTGAGCCCAACGCGAAGTGGAATCTGCAAGCATCAGGACAGAAAGTCCCATTTGTCTGAAATACTCCGCAATGGTAATACCTGTATAAACAGATGCTTCACGGGAAGCAACGGGCATTGAAGATGTGTTACAGATAATAATTGTTCTTTCCATAAGAGTTTTGCCGGTTCTTGGGTCTACAAGTTCAGGGAATTCCTTAAGAACTTCAACAACCTCGCCTGCACGTTCTCCGCAAGCTGTAATAATTACAATATCAACGTCTGCGTTTTTCGCCTCCATATGCTGAAGAACAGTCTTACCTGCCCCGAAAGGACCGGGAACACAAAATGTTCCGCCCTTGGCAACGGGAAGAAATGTGTCAATACAGCGAATCTTAGTTATCAGAGTTTCATCCGGCTTAAGTCTTTCTTTGTAGCAGGTAATAGGCTTTTTGATAGGCCATAAAAACACCATTGAAAGAGTTTTTTTATTTCCCTTGCGGTCTTTTATCACAGCAATTTCACTACGAACATTGTAAACACCTTTTTCCACAATGGACTCAACAGTCCAATCCTCATCTGAAAGGTCGAATGGCACCATTATTCTGTGACTGAATATCCCTTCAGGCACTGTACCAATGGTATCGCCCGGACGTACAATGTCTCCTTCAGCAACACTTGGTGTAAACTCCCAATCCTTGTCAGGAATGGACCTTAAATAAACCCCACGTTCAAGAAAATATCCGCACTGTTCAGCAAGGTCAGGCAAAGGATTCTGAAGACCGTCATAAATCTGCGTAAGAAGTCCGGGGCCAAGCTCCACGCTCATTAATTCCCCCGTAAATTCTACGCTGTCACCTACTTTTATGCCTTCGGTCATTTCATAAATCTGCATATCAGCAATACCGTCATTTATACGAATAACCTCGCCTTTAAGCCTTTTCTCATCTACAAGTACATATCCAACCTCGTTCTTTTTAATCGAGCCATTAATATGGACGGATACCAGGTTTCCATTTACCGCTTTTACAGTTCCAGTTATATGATTCATTTATCTCGCTCCTATTCCATATTCATAATTTGTTCTTCCAGTTTATCAATAATACGATTAAACTCCTTTTTGCCGCTTTCCTTTTTGAAACTGTTTTTCCTTTCAAGAAGTTTAAGCTTTAGCGCATATCCAATAAGTGAATAATCGTCAAATTGATGCAACCCTATAATCTCATCGACCATCTGAAACTGCAAGCCAAGCAAAATTTCTTCAGCCTGCAAAGGGTTTTTGTTGTTCCTTGCCATCGTTATAACTTTTGCTATAGCGTCATCTTTCTGAAATGGAGCATTTGTTTTAATTCCCAGATGCTGATTACGCTGATACGTTAACTCCTCTTTGAAAGCACTGTAAAACTCTGCCCATTTTGAAACAACAGGGCCATCATCTGATGTCACAGATAAATCTTTTAATATTTCATATTTGGTACTGCTTACATTGTCCTTGCACATCGAGAGAAACTGCTCATAACTTAATGGCATTTCCCCATCCGCCTTTAACATAGGCAAGCTTGACATTAAATAATAATAAGCCATTCTTTATTCCTCACTTAAAAGGTAATCTCAGGGAAAAACGAAAGCAGCATTTCTTCCAGTTCTTCATCTGAACAGTCAAAGTAGCCTGAACCATCATTCTGAGCCAGGCGAAATCCTGTTCTTACATCAGGATTTACCTTAATGCTGAGACCCTCGCGAATTTTTCCTGCAAGCTCCCCTTTTAAGCCTTCGGTTAGTTCAGCCACTTCGGCAGTATAATTTAAAGCATCTTTTCCGTTTAAAGCAGCAATGATAAGCTTTGCCAGTGTTTCTTCCTTTACCAGACGGGAAATGTCTGCCTCAAGCAGTCTTTCAAACTCGGTCTGTATTGATTTTTTAAGAAAGAGCATTGCATCACGTTTTGCGTGTTCAATGGAGGTTGTCGCACTGTCCTTCATTGTTTCAATCTCGTTCTCTGCTTTTTTCAGAATATAATTTGCCTCTTCATTTGCCTTGGAAACAATTGATTCTGCAGTTTTCTTAGCATTTTCAATTATTTCTCCCGCCTTTGCCTCAGCGGCATCAATTCCATCCTTTTTTATAGCAGAAACCAAGTCCTGAATTTGTATTTCCATAATCAATTCTCCTATCTAATATTGCTTATTTTCCCCTAAAAGACGTTGTTTTTATTGTAACATTCCTTCATATTTTTGTCAATAAACCGCTTTCTTATATTTTCTATATTAACCATTTTTTAATATTCTATCAATATCAAGGTTAAAAACCATCATTTTTCTTCTTTAAAATAAAAAGGGTTGACATTGCTATCAACCCCATTTTATCTCTATTCAATATAGAACACAAAATTTTCAATTTTCTTTTCCATCAGGCGATATTTTTCACTAAGCTCCGGTCCGCACGAATTAGAACCAAGTCCGGAATCCTTATAGTCAATACGAATAATGGTTGCATCTTCTTTTTTAAGCTTGTCAATGTGTTTTGCCTGCATAATATTCATTGCAGTATAATGCGAAACATTGAATTCAAAACCAGCGTCAGACTTAAAGCTGAGTCCATTTTCCATATCAAGCACTTTGGTTTCTGTGTGATTTCCATGCTCCTGCGGATATACATATTCGCAATACTCTTTGTCTGCATCACTATGGTAATACCCGATTTTTGTATGATTTTTCATATCCACATAGTTTTCGGAATCGCCCCTGCCAAAATAAGTAAACCGTTCGTTTTCATACGGTGTTACAAACTCAAAACCAAGACGTGGTAACCATGCACAGTCTTCTCTCACTTCGCCATTTAATGCTACCTTAACGGAACCATCGCCAAAGAATGTATACTCAACTGTGTATTTAAAGAAAGGTACTCGTCCTACACAAGCAATAGAATTCTTCACAATAATTCTATTTTCATCAATCTTTACATCATAGCATTTGTTAAACAAAGCTTCAAACCCCTCTGCCTGCCATGCCTTTGTCTCCTTGTACCAGTAAATCTTGACATTTCTTTCATTACTGGTAGGCGCACGCATTACAGTAAGCTTCACATTATCAAGCAGTTGTTCCTTGCCGCCTTTGACAATACTTGTGACTTCTCCCATTACCTTTGATAAGGTATAAGTGGTCTCCCCTGCATATATAGTTATATCGTTTTTCCCTTCTTCAATCTTAACAGAGGTATTTTCCTTTTGAATTTTACTGCACTCTGCGTCAAGGCTCAACTGTCCCATTGCTACTTCATAGCCAGTTTCATCATACAAGTAACAGTTCACAAACGCTCCTAATTCACATTCATTCACTTTTGTATAATCAAGCCCAATTGTCTGCTTTGGTTCAAGGTCGAGGCAGAGAGTTTTTGAATCAATAACGTTTCCATCCACCACAGTTTCATATTTGAACCTGTATTTATTAAGATTGGTAAAATCATAAAGATTGGTTACAGCAAGCTTGTCATTTTTGAGTTCAAATCTTGCATACTGATAAACATATTTAGCATTGAGACTGCCCGCTTTAAACTGTCTGTCGTATGTGACAAGTCCGTCAACACAGAATTCTGCATCATGGGTAAGCTCTTTAAAGTCTCCGCCATATTGAGGCACACCACCAACAAGAACAGTATGGTCAGCCCATTCCCAGATACATCCGCCTATCAGTTTGGGATACTTGTAAATTGTCTCCCAGTAATCCGCAAGCTCTCCTGGACCATTTCCCATAGCGTGTGCATACTCGCACAAATAAAATGGCAATGGTTTTGTCTCGTCCTGTGCGTAAGCTTCCATTTCGGGATAATTTATATACATCCTTGAGTACAAATCAGGATCCCAATAAAATTCGGGGTAGTGTTCTGTAAAATGAGAAGCATCTTCGCAGTGGATAAGGCGCCTTTTATCCGTCTTACGTAAAAACTCAATCATACGCTTGTTACCTTCGCAGTATCCTGATTCATTTCCGGTTGACCAGCTGAAAATGCTTGTGTGGTTTTTATCACGGTTATACGCTCTCTCCATCCTTTCAACAAAGGCTTCAATCCACTCTTCGTGATTACCCATCCAGGCATCAGGCTCTTCTATCATATCATATTTACCAATATAAGGTGTTCTTTGTGTTATGCCATGGCCTTCCAGATCGGTTTCCAGCATAACATAAAACCCCATCTCGTCACACATATTCAAGAATTTTGGTGGTGGTGGATAGTGAGATGTACGGATTGTATTTATGTTGAGCTTCTTCATCTGCTCTAAGTCAAACTTAAGTTCTTCCTCTGTCATACACCAACCCCTGTTTGGATTTGTGTCGTGACGATTAACACCTTTAAGTTTTACCGGGACACCATTTACACAAAAAGCAGCCTCTTCATTTATGCTATATGTAACAAACCCTATTTTCTGTGTGATAACTTCGTCTTTATACTCAAAAACAAGCTTGTAAAGATACGGGTTTTCAGCATTCCAAAGCACAGGTTTTTTAACTGTAAATTCAGCATTCTGGGTATATTTTTTGCCCGCAATTTTCTTGTCCCCATCACATAATGTAATTTTTGCACTGCCTTCAAAGTTAATCAGAATTTTATTATTCTCAGTTATGATGTCTATATCCTTAATGTGCCCTTCAGGTCTGGACAAAAGATACACATCTCTGAAAATACCATTCATTCTAAAGCAGTCCTGATCCTCCAGATAACTTCCGGTACACCATTTGTGCACCTTTGCAACAATTTTGTTGGTTCCCTTATTTACAAACTCTGTAATATCAAACTCAGCCTGCAGTCGACTGCCCTGACTGTACCCAACATATTTGTCATTTATATAAAGTGACACATTTGAGCTTACACCCTCAAACACTACATAATGACGTCTGGCGGTATCTTCAACTTCAAATTCTCTCATATACACACCAAGAGGATTTTCATCGGGCACATAAGGAAAGTCCACAGGATATGGATATCTTACATTGGTGTAGTTGGGGTCTTCATACCCGTAAAGCTGCCAGCAGGATGGAACGGGAATTTTTTCCCAATCGGTAATGGTTTCTTCTTCCATAAAATCCCTGCTGTAATATTTAAAATTCCACTCTCCATTGAGCAAGGTATACGCTCCGGGATTTTCAGGTATATAAAAAGCTCTTTGTTTTAAACGGTTTTCCTTGATAAATTCCGGATTTTCATAAAAACGCATATTAAAACCCTCCTTTGTGTTGACATATTATCAACTATTTAATATAATTATATTATAATGTGTAACTCTTTTCAATATAAATATAGGTATTTTTATATAACTTTTTTCCAAAGGAGCAAATTATGAAAGCTAAAATATATCAAAATGGCAATGTCAAATTATTGCCAATATATTTAGATACCATTGGATACAACAAAAAGCAGGAACGGGTCGTGCGTCCCGCAGGATACCCTTCTCATCAGATATTTATGGTAAATAACGGGACGGGTTTACTACAGGTTGATGGCAAAAAATATTTTTTAGAAGAAAATGACATATTTTTTATTCAAGCAGATATTCCTCATCAATATTTCGGCTATGATAACGATTTTACAACCTCGTTTCTCGGTTTTTCAGGTAATGGCTGCGATGGGGTGTTTAAATATTATTCTTTATTGGGATATGGAGTTTATAAAGGGAAATTTTCAAAAATGCTGGAAGCTGAAATAAAAAGCCTTTATTCCTCCATTGACACAATTCAAGCCATCCCTACTCTCTGTGCAAAAACTTTCAATCTTGTAACTTTGTTTTTTGAAACCGCAGTAAAACAGGACATATCTCTCCCCGAGCAAGCTTATAACTATTTATTAAGTAATTACAGAAACGAAATCGCGCTTGAAGATATACTTTTGCACTGCAAATGTTCAAAATCAACACTATACAAAGAATTTAAAGAAAAATACAAAAAAAGTCCGTTTGAAGTCTTAATAACAATCCGGCTTGAATATGCAAACTCTATGCTGCAATACATGCCAAATGCTAAATTAAAAGACATCTCAAAAAGCTGCGGATTCAATGATGTAAGTTATTTTTGCAAGCAATACAAAAAGATGTATCATTCCTCTCCCAAAAACAGACCCCTTACTTCGCATTAAATAAATATTCCATACAATATAACACGACCCCCAAATTCTCTGGGGGTCGTGTTAGTTACCACATAACTTTTAATCTTTTTATTTCTTTTTAGCAGACTCTTTAACCAGCTTAGTAAGTGCAACAAGTGCGATAACGTTAGGTATTACCATCAGATAGTTAAAGAAATCTGTAAGTTCCCATACAAGGTCATTTTTCAAAACAGTACCAAGGAAAATGAATACGATTGCAATCACGGAATATAAAACTGTTGCAACTTTATTGTTCTTTGATAAATACTGTACATTTACTTTTCCGAAGAAGTTCCAGCTTATAACTGTAGAGTAAGCAAAGAAGAACAAACAAATTGCCACAAATATACTACTTACACTTGCAAAAGAATCCGGCAGAACATTAGCAACAGCCATCTGCATAGCACTTGTTTTGGCAATTATAGCTGTCTCGCCCTGAGTTGCTGCAAGGTATGCATCTGCGGACATATTTCCAAGTCCGCCTTCTCCTGTATAAAGTGAAGATATAACTACCAATGCGGTCATAGTCAGAACAACAAAAGTATCAATAAATACACCAATCATAGCAGCAACACCCTGATCATGCGGTGTTTTTACCTTTGCCATTGCATGTGCATGTGGTGTAGATCCCATACCGGCTTCATTTGAAAACAAGCCTCTTTTTGCACCCTGGCTGATTGCAGTCTTAAGTGCCGCACCAATACCACCACCGATCAATGCAGCAGGAGTAAATGCAAACTTGAAAATCATAGCAAATGTTTCAGGAAGGTACTGAATTCTGCAAATCAGAACAATTAAACCACCAACCAAGAAAAGCACGCCCATAAACGGAACCAACTTTTCAGTAACTGATGCAAGTCTTTTTACACCACCAATGAAAATAAAGATAGAAATAACAGCAATAATTAAGCCCACTATCCATCCCCACTGTGTGTAATCTACATTTACAGCGTTGCAAGTAGCCTCAGCAATTGAATTTGTCTGCACCATCGATCCCATAAAGCCAAGTGCCAGTATTGCAGCTATTGCAAAAAATACTGAGAGGAATTTACCAAATCCGTTGGGGAACGCTTTCTTTATGTAATAAACAGGCCCACCCTGAATTTCTCCGTCAGGATTCTTGATTCTTGTTTCCTGAGCAAGAACTGCTTCGGAATAGATTGTAGCCATACCCAAAAATGCAATAATCCACATCCAGAATATAGCCCCGGGACCACCAATCAATATCGCACCTGAAGCACCAACTATATTTCCGGTTCCAACCTGTGCCGCAATAGCGGTAGCAAGTGCCTGGAACGAAGTCATTCCTGCGCCTTCTTTTTTTCCAAACAACTTTATGTTGCCGAAAACCGCTTTCATTCCTTCTCCAAAACAACGCACCTGAACGAAGCGTGTTTTAAAAGAAAACCACAAACCTACTCCTACCAACAGAAATATAAGTACATAATCTGTCAGATACCCGTTAACCGTTTGAACAATTTTTAATAATGTGTCCATCTTTTTTCTCCTCCTTGAAAATAAATAAAAAAGTTACTGATTAAAAAATCAGCAACTCCGAAGAATACGTCATGCGAAAATAAATATTCGCTCTGTCCTTTTGCCTGAGAGTTTCAACTGCACAGCAGTCTTGCACCTTCGGCACTCAAATTAATGAGATTCTCCAGAGTTCCCTCCGCTTTCAGTTTAGTTCCTGAAAGCATCTGCAGGTTATTTAACTCATTCATATTACCATTATTTATATTATTTGTCAAGAACTTTTTTTATCCGTCAGAAAAAAATTTTTATTTTATTTTTTTCTTTTTTATTTACATTTTTTCATACATATGTTATATTTATAGTAACTTTACCAAATTTTTAAAAAATGGGAGTGATTTTTATGGAAAAACTCAACAGAAAATATGGCTTGGCAACAGCTATATGTATGGTAGTTGGAACGGTTATTGGTTCAGGTGTGTTTTTCAAAGCACAAAACGTTTTAGCCGCAACTGGTGGCAATATGCCGCTCGGAATTGCAGCTTGGGCTATCACAGGTTTAATTATGATAATCTGCTCGGCTCAATTTGCTGTTATGGCAACCAGATACGAAAAGGTAAGCGGCGTTGTTGACTATGCAGAAGCAACTTGCGGCAAAAGCTACGGTTATTATCTTGCCTGGTTTATGGTAAATATTTATTATCCCGGCATGACATCAGTTCTCGCATGGGTATCAGCAAGATATTTTGGTGTTCTTTTTGGCTGGGATATGACAAGTGCTAACGTTTTGGCGTTGTCCGGTTTCTTCCTCGTTGCATCATATACAATGAACGCACTTTCACCGAAATTAGCAGGGAAATTCCAGGTAAGCGCAACCGTTATCAAACTGATTCCTATCTTTTTGATGGCTATCGTGGGCACTATCGTTGGATTTACAAATGGTACCTTAACCAACAACTTTACAACAATTGTTTTCGAAGCTGTTGGCGGAACAAGCGGCGGTCTTTTTGCAGCTGTCGTTGCGACTGTTTTTGCGTATGAAGGTTGGATTGTTGCAACTTCAATAAACGCTGAACTTAAGAATCCGAAAAAGAATCTTCCTCTGGCTTTGATTATTGGTGCCTTTATCGTTGCGCTGGCTTATATTTTGTATTATATCGGCATTGCAGGGGGTGCTACAAATGAAGTTTTAATTAACGAAGGTGCTCCAACTGCTTTTACAAATATCTTTGGCACAGTAGGCGGTTTGCTTCTTAATATCTGTATCGTTATATCTTGTCTCGGAACATTGAACGGTCTTATGCTGGCTGTAACCAGAGGTATGTATGCCATCGCAGCCCGTGGTTTTGGACCACGCCCCAGCACATTCAATCAGATTGACAAAGCAACAAATATGACTACAAACTCTTCTGTTTGGGGACTTTTCATTTCAGCTGTATGGCTTATCTATTTCTATGGTGCTAATCTTACAAGCGGTTGGTTTGGAGTATTTAACTTCGATTCTTCCGAGCTTCCGATTGTTACAATCTATGCTTTGTATATTCCAATGTTTATAATGTGGATGAAAAAGGAAAAAGACCTGGGCGTTGCAAAGCGTTTTATTTTACCGGCAGTATCAATTCTCGCATGTCTGTTCATGGTTTTTGCCGCAGTTTATGCCCACGGAATTACACCTTACTTAAAAGCAAAAGAGGCAGGCGGATTCTCCTTCCCGGTTCTCTTCTATTTGATTGTTTTTGCAGTATTTATGATTGTGGGAGCTATTTTTAAAAATTCCAAAGAAACAAAAGAAGTAAAAGTTGAGGAATAATCTTTAAATCATTTTTCTTTAAAAAATAATTAACTTTTTCAAAAAAATAAACGGCACTTCATTTGAAGTTGTCGTTTATTTTTTATTTTAACATGTACTTAGTTATATAGCTTAGCGAGAGCTCCTATGCTTGATTCTCTGTATTCATAAAATCTTTACCTGCCAACCTTAAATAATTCCTCTATTGACCGCATACCAAAGTTTTCTCTCTTTTTTTTTGCACCTCTTGAGTATCTGAAACCAGCTTTTCAAATCTTATATTCAAGCATTTACAACCTCTGATATGTTTTCAATAGTCGGAAACGAAATGTCTTTTTCCCATTTGTAAACTGCTTTATAACGACGTTTTTTTATCAAAACATTGATACAATCAATGTTTTGATGGCACTTTATTGTGGCTAAGAAAGTTGCTTTTATAAAAAGTAACTTTCTAAAACCTATTTTTAATGAAGTATAGGGAAATTATTTTATAATTTCCCTGCCAAATGTTATATTTGGCAGGGAAAAAGGGATTTTTCGTTTTTCCCTAAGAAACATTCGTTATCCGTAACAC
>JAZNMD010000038.1:0-2776 GCA_045579385.1 Clostridia bacterium | reverse complement strand
ATATTCCTTATCAATTTTTGTGATGTAAGCTTCATCGCAAAGTGGCTCCATTTCCTCATAAACTGCGGCACCGCCAATCACAAAAACATCTTCGTCAGCATAGCTGTCACGGGCGCACTTTACCGCATCCTCAATACTGCTGCAAACCACAACCCCCTCTTTTTCAAAGGCTTTGTCGTGCGTTAAAACTATATTAAGTCTGTTGGGAAGCGGCTTTTGACCGGGGAACGAAAGCAAAGTATTCTTCCCCATAATCACAGCCTTGCCTGTTGTTTTTTCCCTGAAAAACTTCATATCCTCGGGAATATGGTCAAGAAGATTGTTATCCTTCCCGATACCCCAATTCCTGTCAACTGCGGCAATCATTTTCATAATCCGTTTCTCCTTGTCTCCATCTAAACCGCAATGGGAATATTTTTTATCTGTTCGCCTTTCTGGTAATTTTCAAGTACAAAATCATCCACCGTAAAGTCATAGAAGTTCTTTATTTCCTTGTTCATAATGAGCTTGGGTGCATCAAACTGAGGTCTTGCAATAAGCTCCTTAACAACGGGAACGTGTCTGTCATATATATGGGCATCGGCAATAACGTGCACCAGCTCACCCGCTTCAAGCCCGCTGACTTGTGCAAACATCATAAGGAGAGCCGAATATTGCACAACATTCCAGTTGTTTGCCGCCAGAACATCCTGCGAACGCTGGCTGAGCACAGCATTAAGTTTGTTGCCCGACACATTGAAGGTCACACCATAAGCACAAGGATAAAGGTTCATTTCAGAAAGATCGCTGTGCACATAAATATTTGTCATAATTCTTCGGCTGTACGGATTATTTTTAAGGTCAAAAAGAACACGGTCAACCTGGTCAAACTCTCCCTCGGGATATTTGTGTTTAACAGCCATCTGGTAGCCATACGCCTTGCCGATTGAACCGTTTTCGTCAGCCCAGCTGTCCCAGATATGACTGTTTAAATCGTTTATATTGTTGGATTTTTTTTGCCATATCCAAAGTATTTCATCTATTGCACTTTTAAGATATGTGGGTCTTAAAGTAAGTATCGGAAATTCTTCCGAAAGGTCGTATCTGTTCACAACACCAAACTTTTTTATGGTGTGTGCAGGTGTTCCGTCCTCCCACCTGGGTCTTACATTACATTCCTCGTCGGACCATCCGTTTTCAATGATATCACGACACATATCCACAAAAATTTTATCTGCTTTACTCATTGTAAACTCCTCCCGCAGTTGAATAAAATCTTCGCAGATTGCTGTTTTGCAGCAAGGGTGCTGTACTTTGTGTACCGCCCCGAGCGAAAAATAGTAAGATGCGAAGTATTTTATCAATTGCTAGATATCTAAATTAACAACCGTCTTGGAATATTCTTCAATAAAGTCACGTCTTGGCTCTACCTTGTCGCCCATGAGAATTGTAAAGGTTTCATCAGCACGTCTTGCGTCCTCAAGGTCAACCCTCAGCATAATTCTCTTTTCGGGGTCCATTGTGGTTTCCCAAAGCTGTTCTGGGTTCATCTCACCAAGACCCTTGTATCTTTGGATAGAAGCATCAGGAATTTCTTTGAGTGCTTCCTTTAAATCATCATCGGTATAAGCATAAATAACCTTTTTCCCCTTGTAAACCTTATAAAGCGGCGGCTGAGCGATATAAACGTGCCCTTCGGTAATCAGCGGCTGCATATATCTGAAGAAGAACGTCAGAAGAAGTGTACGGATATGTGCACCATCGACATCGGCATCCGCCATGATAACCACTTTACCGTAACGGATTTTACTTACGTCAAAATCGCTGCCAATGCCGGCACCAACAGCTGTTATTACAGGCAAAAGCTTTTCGTTGCTGAAAACCTTGTCAATCTGAGACTTTTCAACATTAAGCATCTTTCCCCAAAGCGGCAGAATTGCCTGGAAGCGTCTGTCTCTGCCCTGTTTTGCACTGCCCCCCGCCGAGTCTCCCTCGACGATGTATATCTCGGTAAATTCCGTATCCTTTGACGAACAATCCGCAAGCTTACCGGGGAGGGTACTGCTTTCAAGAGCGGATTTTCTTCTGGTGTTTTCTCTTGCTCTTTTTGCTGCTTCTCTTGCACGTGAAGCGGTAAGAGCCTTATCTACTATAATCTTGGCAATGGAAGGGTTTTCTTCCATAAATTCACTAAGCTTTTCGTTGAGCATTTTCTCAACAATTGTACGCATCTCGCTGTTTCCGAGTTTTGTCTTGGTCTGCCCCTCAAACTGAGCCTCTGTAACCTTGACAGAAATTACACACGCCAGACCTTCACGAACATCCTCGCCCTTTAAGTTTTCGTCATTCTCTTTAAGCATTTTGTATTTTCTGGCGTAATCGTTAATAACCTTGGTAAGTGCTGACCTGAAGCCCGTTTCGTGCGTTCCGCCTTCAGTGGTGTTGATATTGTTCGCAAAGCTTAAGATATCCTCTGTGTAGCCATCATTATACTGAAGAGCAACCTCTGCTTCGGAGTTTTCACGGACAGTACTTACATAAATTACTTCCTCGTGGATAGGGGTTTTGTGACGGTTAAGATACTGAACGAACTCACGAATACCACCCTCGTAGTGAAGAGTCTCTTCTCTGTAAACGCCCTTTTCATCAGGTCTTTCATCCTTTAAAACAATTTTTACCCCTGCATTAAGGAACGCCTGCTCACGAAGTCTTTTGTGAAGAACAGAAAAGTCATACACAAGCTCTTCAAAAATCTCAGGGTCCGGCTTAAAGTGCACAAAGGTACCGGTTTTGTCGG
>JAZNMD010000037.1:0-2507 GCA_045579385.1 Clostridia bacterium | reverse complement strand
AATAATGTTCTCGTTCCCGAATACGGCTCTCTGACCACAATGTCCTTTGAAAAAATATCTTCAAGGGTCACGGTCTTATTGGCAAAAGGATGGCTTTTTGCACAGACCCCTACAAACGCCTCTTTTTTGTAAAGGTGGTAGCCATATTTGGATTTGTCAAATACACCCTCTATAATAGCAAAATCGATCTCTGCCTTTTCAAGCATATGTAAAAGGACTTCTGTGATATCGACAATCAGATCGAGCGTGTGGTTTGGCTCTTGCAAAAAGGAACGGATCTCCGGCACGATAACAAATTCGCCGATGGTTTTCGTTGCACCAACGGTCATATGAACGGTATCGGTGGGGATGAACTTTTCACGGATATCCGCTTCCTCCGCCTTGATGCTGTCAAAATACCGTTTTAACCGCTCGGCGTTCTTTGTTCGTGAAAGTGTTTTTCCGTCATATTCAAACAGCTTCACACCGTAATAATTCTCTAAATAATGAATATGCTGTGTGACACCCGGCTGAGTCATATTCAGTTTTTCAGCCGTTCTGCGGTAATTCATCTCATCATAAAGAGCAAGAAAAGTGATAACTCTGTAATCTAACATAACAAACTCCAATTAACTAAAATTATCGACTTATAAGAAATGATAATTTGATTTTATCACAAAAGCGTAGTATAATCAAGAGGTATAAGTAAAAGTAGGAGATTGATTATGAAAGTGTTAAAAATATTTCCCGGAATAATATTATCTGTAGGTGTTGCACTTCTTGCCTGCTGGCTTGAAAGTCTGCTTCCTATCCACCTAATCGGCTCTGCCGTGATCGCTATGTTTATCGGTATGATCCTCAATCACTTTTTGAGGAATACAAAAGTCTTTGCGTCAGGACTCAAATTTACATCCAAGAAGATTTTGAAATTTGCTATTATTCTGCTTGGATTGTCCCTCAATATTACGACTATCCTCAACGTAGGTAAAATGTCCCTCACTGTTATGATATTTACGCTGTTGACTTGCTTTGGCGGCGGTTACTTTATCGGCAAGGCGTTGGGACTTAATTGGAAGCTCTCCAACCTAATCTCTGCCGGTACGGGTATCTGCGGTGGCTCTGCCATTGCTGCCATTGCACCGACTATCGATGCAGACGATAACGACGTGGCTTATGCCATGTCTGCTACATTTCTGTTCGATATGGCAATGATCGTATTGTTTCCCATTATGGGACAAGCAATGGGGATGACCGATCAGGCATTCGGCATTTGGGCGGGAACGGCAGTTAACGATACCTCGTCCGTTGTTGCGACAGGCTATGCTTTTTCAGAAGGCGCAGGAGATTTTGCGACAATGGTGAAGCTCACAAGAACCCTTGCGATTATTCCTACCGTCATTACCTTTGCTTTCGTCCAGCTTCGCTTAAAGCGTAAAGAAGCACTCGCCAACAGTCAAAACGGAAGTGAACTGAAGGCAAATTTCAGCATCACAAAGATATTTCCTTGGTTTATCCTTGGCTTCCTTGCTATGTCTATTGTGGCAAGTGTGTTCCCGATTCCTGCGACTGTTGTATCCGGCACAAAGACCGCAAGCAAATTCCTGATGGTCTGTGCTTTGGCAGCCATAGGGCTTAACACTTCTTTCTCAAGCATGAAGAAAGCCGGCATCCGTCCGATGATTCACGGCTTTATTATCTCGGCACTGGTGGTTATTGTTGCGCTGGTTGTTGAGATCGCAATGGGAATTGTATAATAAACATAAGCCAAAAAGCGTCGCAGATTGCGGCGCTTTTGGGCTATTCTTAATCCTCTCTTTTATTGACTTTCAAAGTTGAATATAGTATTACGGTGAATACGGCACTTGCAGTACAGGAAACAAAAGAACTGAGCCAAACACCGTTCAGTTCAAGAAAAGGTGTCATGACGAATAACGCTACTATTGGGAATATGAGCGTTCCGAAGAATGATACAAGCATTGACCGTGCAGGACGCTCAAGTGCTGTAAAATAAGACGAGAAACACATATCTACCCATCCGGTAAGATAAGAGAATGAGAACAATTTCATACCGATAATGCTGACCTTAAGAAGCTCTGTATCTTCGGGCTTTACGAACAAGGGCGCAACATACTGACCGGCAAAGAACATAAATAACAAAGATGCGGCAGACAGCATAACTGCTCCCCAAATCACACGCCTAAAGATTGCTTTTACTTTATCCATAAGTCCTGCGCCGTAGCAATAGCTGATTGCAGGCTGAAGCGAATCTGCCATACCAAACACAAGCATTCCCACAATGCTATCCACGTACATAATGACCGAGAAAGCCGCAACCGCTGTTGTACCACCGTATTTCAGCAAAAAGAAGTTAAACACAATGGACATTATAGACATAGAGATGCTACTAAAAAACTCACTCGAACCGTTGGCGAGAATGCGAAGGAATATTGCTCGTTTGATTCTGCCTTTGGTATAGTATAAGTCCATACGCTTTTTGCGGAACATACAAAGCGTAATTACCGAGCCGA
>JAZNMD010000036.1:0-12233 GCA_045579385.1 Clostridia bacterium | reverse complement strand
CCGGCAATCAGCGCCCTCAAGGGGAAGCCTGCGAAGAAACAACCCGTTTATGGGTAGCAGGTAACAGTTGCATGGCTGGCAGGCCAATAAAAAAGCGCACTTGTGCGTAGCCAGTAGAGGGTAGGGCTATGCCCGAAAATGAAATACCCCCCGTTATACGGGGGGATATTTATTTTGGGTGCAGGGGAAGGATTTGAACCAACGCCGGAGTGTTAAGAAAACAGTCCGGTGGACTGTTTTTAACGCAGGTTGGCAAAATGCGAGAGCATTTTGTAATGACAAAAAAAGCGTAGCGTTTTAACCTCCGGGTTATCACTTCGTGCCGCCTTGCGGTTCCCAAAAAATCTTCGGGCGAACGTTCGCTTTTCCTTGATTTTTTGACCGCTGCGGTACTCGCACGCTGCCTTTTTCTGCCACCGGCAGCGGCACCGCGCGAGCCCCAACGAGCTCCGCTCGCCGGCCTCATAACCCAAAAATCATCAGCATAAATCTGTCTCTGTATGCAAAATCAAAAAGGACACCTTTAGGTATCCTTTTGATTTTGGGTGCAGGGGAAGGATTTGAACCAACGACCTCCGGGTTATGAGCCCGACGAGCTACCAAACTGCTCTACCCTGCGATATTTAATATGTGGTGCCGGAAACCGGGATCGAACCGGTACGGGAAATTAATCCCACAGGATTTTAAGTCCTGGGCGTCTGCCAGTTCCGCCACTCCGGCACGCGAACATCACTCAAATATATTAGCATATTATTTTTTGTTTGTCAACAGCTATTCAAATTTTTTTTAACTTTTTATTTTCCAAAACCATATGGGAAAGATAAAACTTACATTTTTCACTTGACAAATCATTCTTTTATTGTTAGAATATGTACGTTGCTTGAATGTTATGCATATTTTCATAATAAAAGCAAATTTGCGCCCGTGGCGGAATTGGCAGACGCGCTAGACTTAGGATCTAGTGTCAACGACGTGGGAGTTCAAGTCTCTTCGGGCGCACCAAGAGGAAAAAGGCTACAAGGTTATCTTTGTGGGCTTTTTCTTTTTTTGTAAAATTATCATTCAAATCACACTTTGCCTTCGGCTCGTGTTCTTTGGAAGAGACCCCTGCGTTGCAAAACAATTTACCGGATTGTTTTGCGGACACTCCGGCTTTGGGCGCACCAAAAAAGGACACCTTAAGGTGTCCTTTTGTCTTGCTTTAAAAAGGTTAATCAATCTTCTGTAGAATCTGTATTAGAATTTCTTGATGTTTCTTCTGTATAGGTAATTGCATCAGAAATATTTACGATACCTGCAGTAGCAGGTTTTAAACTGTGGTATGCATTAGTATAAGTAGTTTGCATATATGGAAGAACCCAAATGTATGCAATGCCAAAAGTAATATAGCCTAAAAGTATCCAGCCTATAAAGGATAAGGTTAAAACAAATAGGTCCATTTTATGACCGTTTGTCATAGATTTGGATTCATTAATACATTCAAGAGCGGGCTTCTCTTTGTTTTCGGCGAGAATGCACATAGCCATTGAGTATGAGTAACTTTTCACGATGCCCGGAATAATAAAAAGAAGTGACCATAAAAAAGTAAAAATTCCAACCCAAAAAGTTACTTTAAATGCTGACCAGAAATCATCAAAACCACAAAAAGCATCCTTTGCATCAGGTTTTTCGCCTGCTGTGATATTAAGATAAACACGCACAAGGCTTAGTGTAAATGCAGGAGTAATAATAATTGCGGAAACTAAACCGCCAACGAAGGGGATAAGAGATAAAACAATAGAAGATAGGAATGATATTACTGCAATAATTAATGTGATGACAAAAAGTATTCCGATTTTCCCTTTGATTTGTTGTTTTGCATTTGATTTTAATTCTTCTCTGTTCATATATAAAGCCTCCTTTGGTAATCCAAGGTAAATCCTTTAGTTATATAATAACAACATCGTAGAAAAATGTCAAGGAACAAAAAAGAATATCTGATTTGGCATATAACCATTCAAATATTACAAATGTACAAGTTATACTTAAGGCGTGTTATTGGTTTTTTGTTGCAGAGATGAAGCTTTAAGTATTTATTTTTACATTATTAGGTATTGACTTTTTAAAAATTTGTGCTATAATTTTAATGTTAAATTTTTGCACCTGTGGCGGAATTGGCAGACGCGCACGGTTCAGGTCCGTGTGCCAGCAATGGCTTAAGAGTTCAAATCTCTTCAGGTGCACCATGAGAAAAAGGGCTGTTCTTCGGGATGGCCTTTTTAGTTTATGCTGACAAACCATTTCAAAAAAACAACTGTTTTTTGAAGATAAAATATATGCTTTATATTGACAATTAAATGAAAATATTATATCATAATACATGGTTTTAAAAACAAATTTCCAAGGGGGAGACAAAATGTTTAAACAGGTTACACCCGAAAGCGTAGGCGTATCATCAAAAGATTTGAAACGCTACGTAAAAGTTCTTGAAAAATATGAAATATCAACTCATGCGATGATTATGCTTCGGCATGATAAAATTTTCTTCGAGAAATATTATGCTCCTTTTAAGGCTGAAGACAAGCATAGAATTTATTCAGAATCAAAGAGCCTGGTTGCCATTGCAACAGGCTTTGCTATCCAGGATGGCCTTATGGAGCTTGACAAACCTGTAAGCAGCTATTTCTCACCTGAGTATTCAGAGAACGCTGCACCTAATGTAAAAAAGCAGACAGTACGCAATGCTTTGATGATGGCATCAGGGGCACATTACATTGGTAATATATTTGACGGTACAATGACTGACTTTGTAAAATTTTATTTTGATACTTCAGGTAGACAGCCTATTGACGAAAAAGTTGAGGGCACAATGTTTGTATACGACAGTCGTGGTTCAACGGTGCTGGGAGCTGCTGTTGAGGCTGTTACAGGTAAATCACTTATGGAGTATCTCAACGAAAAGCTTTTCTGCAAAATAGGGGTATCGGATGAATCTTATTGCATAAAGACTCCCGGTGGTTGGTCCTGGGGCGAGTCGGGAATGATTCTTACACCTCGGGATATGCTTAAAATCGCACTCTTTACAATGCGTCTGGGTAAATGGAATGGCGAGCAGATTTTAAGTGAAGATTATCTTCGTGACGCGACATCAAACCTCATATCAACAGACAGAATGGGTGTGCATAACGAAGCAAACTACGGTTACGGATATCTTATCTGGCGTCAGCAACAGAACAGCTTTTTCTTCAATGGTATGGGAAGCCAGTTCTCAATATGCGTTCCGGATAAAGACCTTGTGTTTATCTATCACGCTGATACTCAGGGCAATCCAATTGCAAAATCAGTAATTATAGACAGCTTTTATGACATTGTTGTTGACAATATGAAGGAAGAAGCACTTCCTAAGTCAGACACAGATTACAAAGATATGAAGGATTATTGCGACAGCCTTGTTCTTCATCATTGTAATGGGGAAACAGATAACCCAATTGCCGAAAAGATTAATAAAAAGACCTATATTTTAAGAGACAACCCGATGGGAATTACAAAGCTTTCGCTTTCATTTGAAGGCAAAGTGGGTAGGCTCAACTACACCAATGCACAAGGGGACAAGACATTGACTTTTGGTATGGGATATAATGAATTCGGGCTGTTTCCTCAGGAGGGATACTCTCATGAGATAATTGCTGTTGAAGCACCGGGGCATTATTACAAATGTGCGGCGTCTGCTGAGTGGCAGGTAAAACAAAAACTCCATATTGCAGTTCAGGTAATAGATGAGTATTTTGGCAGACTTGATATATTTATGGACTTCAAAGATGAAAATTCAATGACTTTGCTTATGGGCAAAACAGCAGAGAATTTCTTTAATGAATATGTGGGATTATGTATAGCTGAAGCTGAAAAATAAATTACATAGGAAAATGGACTGTAAAAACGCAAGTTTTTACAGTCTTTTTTTTCTTTAAACCCTTGACACAAAACAGAAATTAATTTATACTTTAAATAATAATGTGTAAGTGTACCCAAATGCACTTTTTGCATTGCGGGAAATATAATACTTAAATTTTTGAAATACTTGAAGGGACTGGGGAATTTGGCAAGAGACGAAAAAAAATTAGTTGAAGAAATAACCTCCATGAGTGAGGATTTTGCACAATGGTATACAGACATTGTAAAAAAAGCAAAATTAGTGGATTATTCCGGGGTTAGAGGTTGTATGGTTATACAGCCTTATGGTTATGCAATCTGGGAAAATATTCAAAAGGGGCTTGACAGACGCTTTAAAGCTACGGGACATGAAAATGTTTATATGCCTATGTTTATACCTGAAAGCCTTTTGCAGAGGGAAAAGGATCATGTTGAGGGGTTTGCTCCTGAGGTTGCCTGGGTTACTCATGGCGGAGCGGAAAAACTTCAGGAAAGGCTTTGTGTAAGACCTACTTCTGAAACGCTTTTCTGTGACCACTATGCAAATATAATACATTCATACAGAGATTTACCCAAGTTGTACAATCAATGGTGCAGCGTTGTAAGATGGGAAAAGACCACAAGGCCTTTCTTAAGAAGTGCAGAATTTTTGTGGCAGGAAGGTCATACAGCCCATGCAACAGCACAGGAAGCAGAAGCAGAGACACTGCGTATGCTTGATGTATATGCTGATTTTTTTGAAAATGAGCTTGCTATTCCTGTAATCAAGGGAAGAAAAACAGATAAGGAAAAATTTGCAGGAGCAAAAGCTACTTACACTATTGAAAGCCTGATGCACGACGGAAAAGCTCTTCAGTCGGGAACAAGTCATAACTTCGGGGATGGTTTTGCACGTGCTTTTGGTATTCAATATACCGATGAAAACAATGAATTAAGCTATGTTCATCAGACTTCATGGGGAGTATCAACGCGTTCAATCGGTGCTATCATTATGGTACATGGCGATGATGCGGGACTTAAGCTTCCGCCAAGAGTCGCACCCGTTCAGGCTGTAATAATCCCTGTCGCTCAGCATAAAGAGGGCGTTATTGAACGTGCTCAAAAGCTTTATGATGAGCTTTCAGAAAAAGTCAGAGTTAAGTTGGATGCAAGTGATAAATCGCCCGGATGGAAGTTCAGCGAATACGAGATGAAGGGTGTTCCGCTGAGAATTGAAATTGGCCCTAAGGATATTGAGAAGAATCAGGCGGTGCTTGTAAGAAGAACTACCAGAGAAAAGTTCTTTGTATCTTTGGACAATATAACTGAGGAAGTGCAAAATCATCTCGAAGCAATTCAGAAAGAAATGTACGAGGCGGCACTTAAAAATCGTGAAGAAAAGACAAGCGTAGCGACGAACTATGATGAGTTTAAAACAATAGTTTCAGAAAAGGGCGGATTTGTTAAGGCTATGTGGTGCGAAGAGCTTGCGTGCGAAGAACAAATCAAGGCAGATACTTCTGCAACCTCGCGTTGTATGCCATTTGATCAGACTGCAGTCAGCGACGTGTGCGTATGTTGCGGAAAGCCGGCAAAGAAGCTTGTTTATTGGGGAAAAGCTTATTAAAAGAATAAGAATTGGAGGAGTTTAGTGTGCTGAATGACGTTTATGAAAGTTTCATAAAACAGCTTACGCTTATTAGTATTATCGATATAATTGATATTTTTATTGTTACATTTTTTATTTATAAAGCGCTTAAGTTCATACGTGATACAAGAACTGTTCATTTGCTAAAGGGTCTCATCGTCCTTATTGTTACGATGCAGGTAAGCCAGTTTGTCAAATTGCATACGGTACATTATTTGTTAAGTAATGCCCTGCAGCTGGGGTTGATTGCGATAATAATTGTATTTCAGCCTGAACTCAGACGTGCACTTGAACAGTTGGGCAGAACAACAATGGGACAGTGGTTCAACTTTGATGAACGTAATGACAGTATTGAAAAAGAGAATATCATCAAGGAAATAAAAGAGAGCTGTGCAAGTATGTCAAGAAGCAGGATAGGTGCATTGATTGTGCTTGAGCGTGAAATTAAGATAGGGGATATTGTAAATACCGGTATTACCCTCAATGCAGACGTAACAGCGGAACTCCTTACAAATATATTTGTGCCAAAAACACCTCTTCATGATGGTGCAGTAATTATAAGAAACAATAAAGTTGAAGCGGCAAGCTGTTTTCTTCCGTTGTCGCAAAACCCAAATGTAAGCAAGGAGTTGGGAACCAGACACCGTGCAGGACTTGGTATGTCAGAGGAATCTGATGCTGTTGTGGTTATAGTATCAGAGGAAACGGGTGGCATTTCTGTTGCTTGCGGAGGCGAGCTTAATATGAAACTTTCGCCAGAGATGCTTGAAGAGATGCTTATAACGCTGTTTGATATCAAAAAGAAAGACAGTAAAAGTAAAAAGCAGATATTCTCAAGAAAGGACAAAAAGTAAATGAAAGAATTTTTCTTAAAGGACTCTGTCCTGAAGGTTATATCATTCGTTATTGCTTTGTTTCTCTGGATTTATATGATTGCGATTATTGACCCGTCTGTTGATGTCAAGGTCAGAAACATACCAATACGTTACATTAATGAAACAATGATTGAAGAACGTGGCTTGTGTTTGGTAAATGATGAAGAGATGACAATGGAGCTTAAAATTCGCGGCAGCCGAAAGAGCATGGCAAGGATTGACAGCAAAAATATATATGGAACCGTAGACCTTTCAAATGTAAGCAAAGAAGGTACTGTTTCGCTTCCCATCGCAGTTTCAATTCCTTATGAATACAGCGAAATTGTAAGCAAAAAGCCATATTATGCCAATGTGTTTATTGATAAAATCACAACAGCAAAGAGAGAGGTTAATGTTGCTACAACGGGAAACACAGCTAATGGTTATATTGCCGGCACTGCAGTAGCTAAAAAGGAATTTGTGGAGCTTAAGGGTGCATCAACAGTGATTGACCGCATAGGTGCTGTGAATGTTTTGCTGGATTTTGATGACAGAGCTGCATTTATAGAGGATATTAAAAAGCCATACTTTGTGGATAAGAATGGCAAAAAGATAGCAGAAGATGACATTATATACGATATGGTTAAGATGAGTGAGGACGTAATTGAAGTTGAATGTCCTGTTTACCAACTCAAGACAGTTTCGGTTGAAATAAATGCAAATGATGTAGCCCGGATTGGTGGGTACAATGTTTCGATACAACCTAAGAATGTTACCATATATGGTGAAAAGGAAGCTTTGGAAGAAGTGGACAAAATTGAGACCGAACGTTTGCTTGTTGATGAAATTGACGAGGAAGTTGCTGTAGGTCTGAATGTGCCTGAAGGAATATTCTTGCGTGACGGGATACGCGAAGTGACCATAAAGTTAGAAAAGAAGAACTGAAAGGCGGAACAAAGTTCTTGAGAAAGATAGTAGTAAGCGGAATTAAAATGCCGGTTTCACACTCTGTAAATGATGTTTTTGAAGCTGCGCTAAATGCTGCCTCTGAGTGCAAAATACAAGCGTCAAATCCGTGCATATATAAAAAGTCCCTTGATGCCAGACGGAAAAATGACATTCACTTTGTATATTCGGTTGTGCTTGAAGCGGAGGATATTGAGAATAAGACTCTTTCACAAAATGTGAGAGTTTTTGAGGGAGAGAAAACTCTCCCTCTCGTTAATTGTGCCCGAAAAGATGCCCATGTTTTGGTTGTAGGAAGTGGACCTGCAGGCTTGTTTGCCGCCTTCAGACTGTCTCAGTGCGGCATGAATGTGACTGTTATTGAACGGGGCGGATCTGTTGAAAAAAGACAGCAAGAGGTAAAGAAATTCTGGGAAACGGGGATCTTAAACCCAGAGTGTAATATACAGTTCGGAGAAGGTGGTGCCGGAACTTTTTCTGATGGCAAGCTGAATACGGGTATATCCAGTCCGTTTCAACGTTTCATTCTTAAAACGTTTGTGGAAAATGGTGCGCCTGGAGAAATTTTATATCAGGCTAAGCCTCACATTGGTACGGATATTTTGAGCGTTTGTGTTAAGAATATACGTGAGAAGATAAAAATGATGGGAGGCACGGTTTTTTTTGATACCTGCCTTACAGATTTGGTAGTAAGCGATGGAGAGGTAACGGGTGCTATTCTCAATCATTCAAACTTTATCGCTTGTGATGCACTTGTTCTGGCTCCGGGTCACAGCAGTCGTGACACTTATGCGATGCTTGCAGATAAGTCTGTTTTAATGGAGAAAAAACCTTTTGCGGCAGGTGTCAGGATTGAACACAAAAGGGAGTTTATAAATAAAATACAGTATGGAGATTTATACAACTCGCCTTTTCTGCCAACAGCAGATTATAAACTGGTTCATAATGGCGAAAAACGCAGCATTTATTCTTTTTGTATGTGTCCCGGTGGGGTTGTAGTGAATGCTTCTTCTGAAAGCGGAGGGCTTTGCGTTAACGGAATGAGTGAGCATGCGCGGGTGGCAGATAACTCCAATGCGGCACTTGTGGTAACGGTAAAGCCTGACGACTTTGAAGGTAACTCTCCGCTCGCCGGGGTTGAATTTCAGAGAAAATATGAGAGAGCGGCATATGATTTGGCAAAAGGGAAAGGTCCTATTCAATTGTCAAAGGATTTTGTACGTGACAGAGTATCAGACAGATTTGATGGAGTAATCCCATCGTTTACCGGTAAGACAGCATTTGTTGATTTGAGGGAATGTTTGCCCGGATTTATTGTTGATACCATCAAAGAGGGGCTTAATGTTTTTGAGAAAAAAATAAAAGGTTTTTCAGACGGAGGCTCTGTTTTAACGGGGGTTGAAATGCGTACCTCGGCACCGCTCAGGATAAAGAGAGATGAGAATTTCCAAAGTGTAAGCCATAAGGGACTGTTTCCATGTGGTGAGGGAGCGGGTTATGCCGGCGGGATTATGAGTGCCGCAGTTGATGGTATCAGGGTGGCTGAAAAGATTTTGGAAATGAACAGCAAGATATAGAGATATGTACTAGGATTAATTTTTTTGATAATTATCTAAAAAGGTGTCAAAAAAACATATTGTTGTTGTTTACAAAATGAAATGAATGTGATATACTATACAGAGTATATAAAAATGAAAGATGAAGTTTGACAGCTGGAGTGGAAAGGCAGTAAAATCCGCGACGGAAGCTAAGAACAAAGGAGAAAAGAAGTTTATGAAATTAGGTATAGTTGGGCTTCCCAATGTGGGGAAAAGCACCCTTTTTAATGCGATAACACAGGCGGGGGCAGAATCTGCAAATTACCCGTTCTGTACAATTGAACCCAATGTGGGCACGGTTGCTGTGCCTGACGAAAGACTGGACCGTCTGGCAGAGATGTATGACCCCGACAAGGTTACTCCAGCTGTGATTGAATTTGTTGACATTGCCGGTCTTGTAAAGGGTGCAAGCAAGGGCGAAGGCCTTGGAAACAAGTTCCTTTCAAACATACGTGAGGTAGATGCTATTGTTCACGTGGTAAGGGCATTTGAAGATACCAACATTGTTCACGTTGACGGAAATATCGATCCGATTCGTGATATTGAAACGATAAATTTTGAACTTATATTTTCAGATCTTGAGATTATTGCAAGACGTATTGACCGTCTTAAAAAGCAGCTTAAGGGCGGAGACAAAAAGTATCAGGTGGAAATTGATTTTTTGGAAGATCTTTGTACCAAGCTTGAAAAGGGTATAAGTGCCAGAGCAATTGACTTTACTGATGAAGAAAAGGAAATGCTTAAAGAAGTTTCGCTTCTCAGCTTAAAGCCTGTTATTTATGCTGCGAATGTGGCTGAGGATGATTATGCAAAGCCTGCGGGCGAAAACAAATATGTAGAGAAGATTGCAGAGTTTGCAGCAAGTGAAAAATCTGAGGTTATGGTGGTTTCAGCCAGAATTGAAGAAGAAATTGCAGAGCTTGATAAGGATGAAAAAATTATGTTCCTGGAAGAGCTTGGCGCAACTGAGTCAGGTCTTGATAAGCTGATAAAGGCAAGTTACAAACTTCTGGGACTTATAAGCTATCTCACAGCGGGTAAGCCTGAAGTAAGAGCTTGGACGATTACCAAAGGTACAAAGGCACCTCAGGCAGCGGGCAAGATACATACTGACTTTGAAAGAGGTTTTATCCGTGCCGAGGTTGTGTCATATAATGACCTTATGGAAAATGGAAGTATGAATGCTGCAAAGGAAAAAGGCCTTGTAAGAAGCGAAGGCAAGGAATATGTTGTTGAGGACGGAGATATTATTCTGTTTAGATTTAATGTTTAAAATAAAAGCCGAAAGGGAGATTGTTATGAAATTTTTTGAGAACGTTAAAATAGCTGCAGGAAACACTTTTCGTCTTGTTTCAAAAAAAACAGGCGAGATTGTTGAGGAATCAAAAACTAAGTATTCCATTTTTGATTTGAATAATGAAATTGAAAAGATTTATACCGAGATTGGCAAGGAGATTTATGCAGGTTATAAATCTGACACAAATGTGGCTGATTTGATTGAAGAAAAATGCACAAAAATAGACCAACTGAATGATGAAATTGAAGTTCTTCGTCAAAAGCTTGATTAAGAAGAAAGGCAAAAGATATGGCAACTTTTAAAATTGCAATAGACGGACCTGCAGGTGCAGGGAAAAGCACAATAGCAAAGATGGTTGCAAGGGAACTCGGCATTGTTTATGTAGATACCGGAGCGATGTATCGTGCCATCGGGCTTGCTGCTTTAAGAAAAGGGATTGACCCCGGCAAGGAAGCTATAAAAGTTGAGAAGCTTCTTCCTGAGATAGTTGTTGATATTGCTTACAGGGAAATGGGGCAGACGGTTTATCTCGATGGAGAAGATGTTTCTGTGGAGATAAGACTTCCCGAGGTGTCGGTTGCGGCATCGGATGCTTCAAAAATACCTGCTGTAAGAGCAAAACTTCTGGAACTTCAGCGTGGTCTTGCTGAGAAAACTGATGTTATTATGGATGGAAGAGATATCGGTACAGTGGTGCTCCCCGATGCAGAGCTTAAAATCTTTTTGACAGCCTCGGTTGAAGAACGTGCGATGAGAAGATTTAAAGAACTTATCGAAAAGGGCGTTGAATGTGAATTTGATGACGTAAAGGCTGATATGGCGTATCGTGACAAAAATGATTCCGAAAGAGAAATTGCTCCGCTTAAGCCTGCAGATGATGCGGTTTATGTGGATACCACAGGCAATGACCTTGAAGAATCCGTAAATATAATAATGGATATAATAAATGAAAGAAGAAAAACGTTATGAAAAAATTTATTCTCTGTGCAGCAAGGCTGTTTTATAGGATTTTATTTAAAATTGAGATTGTGGGTTTGGAAAAGCTTCCAAAGGATAAGAATTTTGTTATAGCACCAAATCATTTAAGTAACTTTGACCCTCCTTTGATTGCTGCTTTTTTCCCGACAGAGATGGCGTATATGGCAAAGGCATCGCTTTTTGGTGTTCCTATTGTGGGTGCGGTAATAAAAGCGTTTGATGCATTTCCCGTAAAACCGGGCGACGGGATGTCAGCTATACGCACAGCTATACGTGCTCTTCGTGAAGGCAAAAATCTGGTTATTTTCCCGGAGGGAAGACGTGTCCGTACGCCAGGCGTTTTGGGCAAGGGCAAGAAAGGTACTGTTATGATTGCTTCAAGTGCGGGCGTTGGAATTGTTCCCGTTGGCATAGAGGCTACATATAAATTCAGAAGTCGTGTAAAAGTTATCATAGGTGACCACATAGACCTTTCTGAATACGGTGAAAAGCTTTCTGCAGATGAAGTTAAAACTATAACAGAAACTGTTCTTATGGAAAAAATAGCGGTGCTTGCAGGAGCAAAAACTTATGGAGATTAAAATTGCCGAAAAAGCTGGATTTTGCTTCGGCGTTGACCGGGCGGTAAAAATTGCATATGAAACCGCTGCAGATAAAAAAGAAAATATTTTTACCTATGGTATGCTTATCCATAACAGTGATGTAATTCATGAACTTGAAAACATGGGTGTAAAGTGTGCCGAAAGGATAGAGGATATCCCTGAAAAAAGCACAGTTATAATTCGTGCACACGGGATTTCAAAGGCTGAATACGACTTCCTGAGAGCAAAGAATGCTGCTATTATAGATGCTACTTGTCCGTTTGTCAAAAGAATTCATAAGATTGTGGAAAAGGAACATAATGACGGAAGACAAATAGTTATTGCAGGCGACAAAAATCATCCTGAGGTAAAGGGTATAGATGGTTGGTGTGGAAATTCAGCAATTATAATCGGGAATGATCT
>JAZNMD010000035.1:0-3103 GCA_045579385.1 Clostridia bacterium | reverse complement strand
ATTACGTTTCGGTAGTTCAAGTCTGGTTCAAAACCGCTTGACATCTACCCTTTTGTTTCAAAACTAATTTTTTCCAAAAGCCCTCAAACCATTGAAAAAAGCGAACAATTTAGATGTCATCTAAATTGTTCGCTTTTTTTGGTGGATCTTCAGGGACTCGAACCCCGGACCGACCGGTTATGAGCCGGTTGCTCTAACCAACTGAGCTAAAGATCCGTCTTTATTACAACAGTGCTTATTATACATTAAAACTCTGCGTTTGTCAAGAAAAATATTAAGATAAATAAAAATTTATCTTTAAAATAAATACAGAGACGGCCTATGGCATCTTTTTCCTATCCCATCTCTGCAAATTACGTTAAATTTAAATTCCTATCTTTGATTTTTAGGATTAACTATATCACGCCAATCAAGGTCGCCACGTTCAAGACCCTGAATCAAAACTTCTGCTGTAGCACTGTTTGTAGCAAGAGGAATATTGTGCACGTCACACAGTCTGAACAAAGCTGATACATCAGGCTCATGAGGCTGTGCAGTAAGAGGGTCACGGAAAAACAAAACAAGGTCAATCTCGTTATATGCAATTCTTGCCCCGATCTGCTGGTCGCCACCTTGCGGACCTGAAAGAAATAAATTTACCGGAAGACCTGTTGCTTCTGCAATTAAGCTACCTGTAGTTCCGGTAGCACAAAGAGTATGCTTGCGTAAAATACCCTTATATGCAATACAAAAATCAACCATCAATTCTTTCTTTTTATCATGTGCAATTAACGCTATATTCATTTGTTGACCTCCTGATCTACAATTTCTCTATTGTTGCTTTATGCTTTTTATAGGGATGTTTGCTGTAATCGCGGGAACTCTTGACTTCCCGTCCTCACTTTGTGCTGTGGTAATATTAATAGCAAGTTCTTCATCGGTTACATCCATATATTTTGCAAGCACCTGCATAATTTCATCTTTAATCTTATTTAAAAATTCCGGCGAAACATTTGCTCTGTCATGCACCAGAACAAGCTTAAGCCTGTCCTTTGCAACCGACTTGGAATTACTTCTTTTGCCAAAAATCCTAGATAAATCCAGCATTATTTATTCTCTCCTTAAAATTAATAACAAAACATCTGACGCAAAACTACTTCTTTTTGCTGAAAAGCTTTTTTATCTTTCCCAAAAATGTGTTTGCGTCAAGGTCCATAAGGGGAACATTGTTTCCGTTAAGACGTTCAGTAATGTTTCGATATCCCTGCCCTGCGAATGATTTGGGGTTAACAACCGCAGGTTCACCCTTGTTTGTTGAAACAATAATATCCTGGTCATCAGGAACAATACCGATAAGGTCAATATTAAGGATTTCCATAATATCATCCACATTCATCATATCGCCACGTCTAACCATATCAGGGCGAATTCTGTTGATGATAAGATAATGTTCAGATATTTCATTAGCCTCTAAAAGTCCTATAATTCTGTCAGCATCCCTGACAGCTGAAACTTCAGGGGTAGTAACAATCAAAGCCTTGTCCGCACCTGCAATAGCATTCTTAAAGCCCTGCTCGATACCTGCAGGACAGTCTATTATAATAAAGTCATAATCTGCCTTAAGTGTTTCGCAAAGTTCCTGCATCTGTTCAACAGAAACAGCATCCTTATCCTTTGTCTGTGCGGCAGGGATAAGAAAAAGTCCGTCAAACCGTTTATCTTTAATAGCTGCCTGCTTGGGCTTGCAAACGCCTGTAACAACATCAACGAGATCATAAACTATGCGATTTTCAAGGCCCAAAACAACATCAAGGTTACGAAGCCCGATGTCTGTATCTATAAGAACTACCTTTTTGCCAAGCTTAGCCAAACCCACACCTATGTTTGCGGTAGTGGTTGTTTTGCCTACGCCGCCTTTGCCGGAAGTTATAACTATTACCTGTGACATTTAAAGACCTCCATACGTGTTTGTATCTTTCTATTTTATGTTACCACAAAATAAGACAATTGTCAAAATATTATTTACGTTTTTGCAAAATTTCCTCGATATAAATCTTGTCTTCCTTGATGTAAGCAAGCTCAGGTGCTGTGCCATGTTTAACCTCATACTCATCAGGTGCCCTTGTAATTATATCAGCAATTCTGAGCTGTGTAGGAGCAAGACTTAACGCCGCAACAACCGCCGAGCGATTCCCCAGTGCCCCTGCGTGCACCGTTCCCTTTACGCTTCCCATAACAACAATATTTCCTGCAGCAACCAGTTCCGCTCCTGGATTTACATCGCCAACAATAACAATGTTACCCGCTGATTCAAGAAGCTGACCGGAACGGATAGTTTTGGTATAAAACTTTGTAAATTCATCCTCAACAGCCATTTTAAAAGCGTTGTCAAGAATTTGCTCTCCTGTAAGGACTTCCTCCTCTTTTGAAGCAGACTCCCCTTCCGGCTGAGGTATTTCCCACAGCACTACCTTGCAGTCCAGAGTTTCAGAAATTGCATCTATAAGCTGGTTTAGTTGTCCGTCTGTCAGCTCTCCCCCATCAAAACCCACCTTAAGAGAAAGACCTGAAAAAAACTTCTTTGACTTTTTGAATTTTTCACACACAATTTCCTTAAGTACCTCAAAATCAGAGACCGCTCCATTGATGTAAACAACCATTCCTTCTTTATAAAGCTTTAAAAAAACTGCTTCACTGTTCATAGAAATATTACTCTCCCTTTTCTTACTATTTCAAGAGCTGGTTCATAGGTTTTACCTCGTCTTCCACAGTAGAAAGTCCAAGATAATATTCAAACATAGCACGTGCAGTCTGTGCTGCATAGCGGCTGACCGCACCGTGCTCAAGCACTATTGCCACCGCAATCTGCGGATTATCATAAGGAGCAAAACCTACGAATAAAACCGTGTCGCTTCCGCGACTTACCTCAGCAGTACCCGTTTTACCACCCACCGCAATGGGGAAATCTTCAAACACAGCTTTTGCTGTTCCATCCTCGGTTACTCTTCTCATTCCATCCTTTACTGCCAGTAAAGTTGAATCAGAAATTTTTGTCTGTGAAATAACACTTGGCTCATTTTCAAAAACAATTTCGCCCGTCTCGTAATCACGCACCTCTTTAACA
>JAZNMD010000034.1:0-11672 GCA_045579385.1 Clostridia bacterium | reverse complement strand
GATGAAGGGTATAGTTGCGACAAATTTCAGCTTTCTTTTTCTGGTAACAGCACTAAAAAGAAAAATAAGAACAGAATAAAGAACGGACATATGAAGACCGGAAACCGCTACAATATGCGAAATTCCTGAATTTGAAAATTTTTCATAAAGAGCATCACTGAAGCCTGATTTATCCCCGACCAAGACACCTTTTAAAATAGCGGAAGCGACCTCATCATCCTTAAATAACCTATCCGATGCACTTGAAATTTTGGAGCGGAGGACATAGCCTGCCTTTTTTAAAGCGGTAACGGGCGTTGATGGAAATGCTCTCTCTGACAGATTTACATTTTTGGTGTTACCTGATAGAAAAATATTGCGGCTTTTGCTTTGCGTGTAATAGTCAAAATTGACGGGATTTTCAAGGCTTTTGAGAGCTTCAATTTTTGTCCAGCAAAAGATGTCGTCGCCTAATTTAAAGTTGCACTCGCTGTAAGCTGGGGTATACATAACGATTTTCCCCTGAGCAGGTATGGTGTTATTTACATAAAACACGTCAAGCTCAAAGGTGTAGGAGTATTTGTTTTGGGTAAGTCTTGGCTCGCTTGCAACGTTTCCTGAAAGCCATGCCTCTTTGCCGGCAAGCTCATTAAGGACACGTTTGCCGGGATTATCTGCGATATAAAGACGAAGCACACCTGAAAATGCAAAAACACCCATAAGCAGAGTCAGCAAAAGTGCTTTGCGACAGGCTTTTTTGAAAACTATAAATGCAATTGACAGAATTAAACACAGCAAAAACAAAGCTGATGCAGGACCATAGCCTAAAACAGCCGACATAAAAATTCCAAGTGCAAAAGCTGATACAGAAAGAATCAAATAGTGTTTGGATGTTATAATGTGTTCTGAGAAATACATAATAGTTTGTCCTTTTTGTTTTTCAAAGTCATTTAAATAAAAATGTGATCATATGTAGAGTTTAAAACATATCTGAGTGCCTTTATTTCGTCAGGATACAGATGACGTTGCCCAACCTCAATTTTTGCGATAGCACTTCTTGTAAGGTCACAACCCCAAAGCTGAAGCTTTGCGGAAAGCTGTTCCTGCGTGAAACCATTTTTTATCCGTAGGTTGCGTATGTTTGTGCCGACTTGTTTCTCATAAGCTGCATTCATAATAATCTCCAATCCGGGGAGGTTCAGTATGCAAAGAACCTTTGTTTTTGTTGCACTTTAATAGGTGCAATATGTGTTAATTATAATATTATTATATACAACATTTGCACCTAAATGGGAACAAAAAAAATAAATTCAAATACAATGTTAAAAAAAACTTGCCTTTATAAAAGAAATAAGGTATAATAAAATACGTATATGCACATAGAATACTTTGTTTTGACAAAAGTAACTATATAAACTAAAAAACAGTAAGGAAGGCTGTGTGAGAAAGATGAAAAATACAGAAAAAACAATGGAAAAGGTTGTTGCCCTTTGTAAAGGCAGAGGTTTTGTATATCCGGGCTCCGAGATTTACGGAGGCCTTGCAAATACGTGGGATTACGGTCCTTTGGGCGTAGAACTTAAAAATAATGTTAAGCGTGCATGGTGGAAAAAGTTTATCCAGGAAAGTCCTTATAACGTAGGACTTGATGCGGCTATTCTTATGAACCCTCAGACCTGGGTTGCATCAGGTCACGTGGGTGGGTTTTCAGATCCTCTTATGGATTGTAAGGAGTGTAAGGCACGTTTCAGAGCAGACAAGTTGATTGAGGATGCTGCAGGTGTTTCTGCAGATGGCTGGTCCGACCAGAAAATGCTTGATTTTATCAATGAACAGGACATTAAATGCCCTAATTGCGGGAAACATAACTTCACAGATATAAGAAAGTTCAATCTTATGTTTAAAACTTTCCAGGGCGTAACTGAAGACAGCACAAACGAAATCTTCCTTCGTCCTGAAACAGCTCAGGGTATATTTGTAAACTTCAAAAATGTTCAAAGGACTGCAAGAAAGAAGGTTCCTTTTGGTATAGGTCAGGTAGGTAAGTCTTTCAGAAACGAGATTACACCGGGTAACTTTACCTTCAGAACAAGAGAGTTTGAACAGATGGAACTTGAATTCTTCTGTAAACCGGGAACGGATCTTGAATGGTTTGCATACTGGAAAGACTTCTGCAAAAACTGGCTTCTTTCACTTGGTATTGCTGAAGAAAATATCAAAATGCGTGACCACGAGCAGGAGGAGCTTTCCCATTACAGCAACGCGACAACTGATATTGAATTTATGTTCCCATTTGGCTGGGGCGAGCTTTGGGGTATCGCGGACAGAACAGATTTTGACCTCAAACAGCACTCTAAT
Organism: Clostridia bacterium; assembly: GCA_045579385.1. Taxonomy (GTDB): domain Bacteria; phylum Bacillota; class Clostridia; order Monoglobales; family Monoglobaceae; genus SIG440. Next base: position 9,335 of record JAZNMD010000034.1, on the reverse strand, counting down.
CACAGTGGTGAAAAGCTTGAGTATAATGACCCTGAAACAAATGAGAAGTATATTCCTTATTGCGTAGAGCCATCACTTGGTGCTGACCGTGTTACGCTTGCGTTCCTTTGTGAGGCTTATGATGAAGAAGTTATTGACGCAGAAAAAAATGATACCCGTACTGTTATGAGATTCCATCCGGCTCTTGCACCGATTAAAGCAGCTGTTCTTCCTCTTTCAAAGAAACTTTCAGGGGAAGCAACTGAGGTTTATTCAAAGCTTGCTACTGAGTTTATGTGTGAATATGATGAAGCAGGAAGTATCGGTAAGCGTTATCGCCGTCAGGATGAAATAGGAACACCTTTCTGCATAACATATGACTTTGATTCACAAGAGGATGGTGCAGTAACTGTCCGCAGCCGTGATACAATGGAGCAGGAACGTGTAAAAATTGAAGATCTGGCAGATTACATCAGAGAGAGAATTAAGTTTTAAGGATTGATGAAACGTGCTGTTTTCTGAAATAACAGGGCATAAAAAAATTAAAGATGTTCTTACTGGCGCAGTGATGTCAAAGAGAGTAGGACATGCCTATATATTTGAAGGAGCTCAGGGTGTAGGCAGGTTTTCTGTTGCCAGAGCTTTTGCAAATATGCTGCTGTGTGAGAACCCTTCAAACGGAGATTCCTGCGGAATTTGTAAGGCTTGTACTCAAGTTATGTCAGGAAATCATCCCGACGTAAGAGTGATAACAAATCAGCTTTATGACAGCTCGAAAAAATCCACAGATGTTCTGGTTGATACAATCCGCAATATGAAACAGGAAATTTATATAAAACCTTATGTCGGCGACAGAAAAATTTATATAATTCCTAAAGCGGACACAATGAACCAAAGCGCACAAAACAGCCTTTTGAAAATCCTGGAGGAGCCACCCGAGTATTGTACCATAATTCTTATTGCAGAAAATTCGGGTAACTTTTTGCCCACTATTTTATCCCGTGCGCCAATCTTTAAGTTTTTCCCCTTACCTGAGGGAGAGGTTTTTGGGTTTATGGCGAAAAACTGTGAAGCTTCAGACAGAGGCAAGCTTGAATTGGCGACAAAGATGTCAGAAGGCTCTATCGGGAAAGCAAAAGAGTTGCTGGAAAACGATGAAGTGCTGGAGCTCAGGGATGAGCTTTTAAAACATATTTTTGCACTTTGCCAGGCAGGCAGGCGCCCTGTTTATGATTTGACAATGTTCCTTAAACGAAATAAGGACGAGATTGATTTTATGGTAAATATAATGCGAGGCTTGTTTTGTGATTTGCTGTATCTTAAAAATGAAAATGCTAAGACAGCAGAAATTACAAACATGGACAAACTTGTTAAGCTTCAGAATATGGCAAATATGATTTCGGAAAAAGCACCGGTAAGACTTTCGGAGATGCTGTTTAAATATACGGATTATTTTTCAAAGAACATAAGCTATGGGCTGGTGGTTCAATGCCTTAGCTTGGAATTGTGGGAGGTAATAAATGACAGAGGTTATAGGCGTAAAGTTTAATAAAACAGGCAAGGTATATTACTTTGCTCCCAAAAACAACAAGGTTAAGGTTGGCGATGGCGTTGTTGTTGAAACAGCAAGAGGCGTGGAATTTGGCTTTGTTGCTGTAGCTAACCACGAGATTCCTGATAATGAAATTGTGGCTCCGCTTAAAAGTATAATACGTACAGCGACAAAAGCTGATTTTGATAAACTTGAAAAGAATAAGCAGAAGGAAAAGGAAGCTTTTGAAATAGCGTCCGAGCAAATACGTGAGCATAAGCTTGAAATGAAACTTATAAATACTGAGTATACCTTTGACGGAAGCAAGATTCTGTTTTATTTCACTGCTGACGGAAGAGTTGATTTCCGTGAACTTGTAAAAAGCCTGGCAGGGATATTCAAAACGAGAATAGAACTCAGACAGATGGGTGTTCGTGATGAAGCAAAAACCCTGGGTGCTGTGGCTGGCTGCGGAAGAACACTTTGTTGTTCCACGTTTTTAAACGATTTTCATCCTGTGTCTATACGTATGGCAAAGGACCAGGGACTTTCACTTAATCCTACAAAAATTTCGGGAATTTGCGGAAGACTTATGTGTTGTCTGCAATATGAGCAGGCAGCCTATGAGGATTTGCTCAAAAAAGTTCCGTCACGTGGTGCAGTTGTTGAATATGAAGGCGAGCGTGGCGTAGTAAATGATGCCTTTGTGCTTAAAGGAATTATAAAGGTTAAGTTTGGCAGCAATGAAGAACCTGTTTTTAAGTTTCTTGATGCAAAAGATGTTAAGGTTATCAAACAGGGTAAGGCTGAAGAACCGATTGAGGTACCCGAGGAACTGAAAGAATAAAACATACAAGCAATCACATTGGAAGCCACATAAAATGCAGGACGTGTTTTGCTTGAGGGAGGTATTTGTTTGTATCTTAAAAGCGTGGAAATGCAGGGATTTAAGTCCTTTGCTGATAAGATATATCTTAATTTTAATCCAGGGATAACAGCTATTGTGGGACCGAATGGCTCAGGTAAGAGCAATATTTCGGATGCCATAAGATGGGTTATGGGCGAGCAAAGCATAAAGTCACTTCGCGGAAGCCATATGGAGGATGTAATATTTTCAGGTACGGAAGTGAGAAAACCTCAGGGATTTGCTGAGGTTTCTTTGGTATTGGATAATACCGAAAGAATATTTCCGCTCGATTATGATGAGGTTACAGTTACAAGACGAGTGTATCGCAGCGGAGAAGGCGAATACTTTATAAACAAAAACGCATGTCGTCTTAAGGATGTGCATGAATTGTTTATGGATACAGGCCTTGGCAGAGAGGGTTATTCTATTGTCGGACAGGGCAAAATAGATGAAATTCTGAGCAATAAGTCCGAAGACAGAAGACGCATATTTGAAGAAACAGCAGGTATCACCAAATATAAATACAGAAAAAACGAAGCCGAAAAGAAGCTTGAACGAACAAATGAAAATCTGACACGTATTTCAGATATAATGAGGGAGCTTGAGGGACAGCTTGAGCCTCTTCGCAACCAGTCTGAAAAAGCAAAGAAATATCTCAATCTCCGCGATGCTCTTAAAAACATTGAGGTAAGTGCGGCGGTTGTTTCCATTGAAAAAAACAGAGAAGATTTAAAGACAGCAGAAAAAGAGTTTAATGCTGTTAATGAAAGCATTGAATGCTTGCAAAAGGATACAGCAGAGACTGAGGAAAAGGTAAATGCACTTTATACTAAAATAGCTGAATATGATGAAGAAACAGAGGCTCTTCGTGCTGAAAGAGAACAGGCTTTTGAAAAGGCTTCAGAGGGGACAAACTCAATAAATCTTTCAATGGCAAATATTCAGCACTTTGAGGAAAACATCGAAAGAATAAACGCAGAAAAAGAAAAAAGCGAAAGAGGCATCAAACAGCTTGACGAACTGATTGCAGATTACGAGTTTGTACTTGGGGCACTTAAAAAAGAGACTGATGAAATTGCAGACAGAAAGAGTGAACTTGAGAAACAGTTGAGAGAAGCCAATCTGATGTTTGAAACAGAGCTTGGCAATGTTGAAAGCTTGAAGGCTCAGATTATAGAAAAGACTTCAGAGATAACTTCTGTTCAAAGCAAAATTGCAAACAGCAATATTCTTATAGATAATTTCAAAAATGAAAGTGAAAATGCAGAGCGTGAGCTTTCTGTTCAAAAAGGCGACTATGACTTGCTTTTGGCGAACAATCGCAAGTTAAAGGAAAAGTTTTTAGCGCTTGAAAAAGAGGTTGAAAAGTGTCGTGAGGCATCCAAAGATGCAAGTGACAGATTTAAAAATGCTGCAAAGCTCGCTGATGAGCTTGCAGAAAAGAAGAATTCGATTTTGGCTGCCATAAGTCAAAAGTCTTCCAAAAAGAGTATTCTTGAGGACATGGAGAATGACTTTGAGGGATATAACCGAAGTGTAAAGGCTGTTATGACCGAACACAATGGGGGCAGTCTTAAGAACTTTAAGATTTATGGACCACTTTCGCAGCTTGTCACAACAAGCAAAGAATATGTGGTTGCCATTGAGACTGCGATGAATACTGTAAGTCAGAACATAGTTACAGCGGACGAGCAGGATGCAAAGGCGGCTATCAATTACCTTAAAAAGAATCATCTTGGGCGTGCTACGTTTATGCCTATTTCAACGGTTAAAGCCCGCAGAGTTGATACTCTGGAAGTTGCAAAAATGGATGGATACATAGCAGTTGCTGAGGATTTGGTGCAGTGCGACAGCCTTTATGTAGGGATAGTCGGAAATGTACTTGGGACAACTGTGGTTGCTGATAATATTGACAACGCAATCCGTATGGCGTCAAAAAGCGGACATAAATTCCGCATTGTTACACTTGAGGGCGAGGTTATGCAGCCGGGCGGTGCTATGAGCGGCGGAAGCTCAGGCAAAAATTCAGGATTTCTGTCACGGAAGGCAGAACTTGAGATTCTTGAGGCTGACCTCTTAAAGCACAAGGCAGAGCTTGAAAAAATTGAAAAAGCCATAAAGGAAAACACAGAAAGCAAAGAAGAACTTTCCGGGGTATCTGAAAAAGCTCAGAAAGAGCTTATGGATAAAAATGAGGAGTATATAACCCTTAAGGCTGAGACTGAACACAGTGACAGATATTTAAGTGATGCGGATGAAAAGAGAAACAGCCTTTTGAAGGTTGTTGAAACTGCAAGTCTTCGTATAAAGGAAATAAATGAGGACATTGAAAGCTCCGAGGCAAGAATTAAGGCCCTTGAACAGGAGATTATTGATGACCGTACAGCAACAGAGGGCAAGCAGCTGGATACTGACAAAATTCTTGAGAATGTTAACACTTTAAGAGATAAGATTGTTAACGTTACAATTGAAGAAAATGGCAAGATAAAGGACACAGAACTTCAAAAAGAGAGACTTGATGAAATCCTTAAAGAAAAGGAAGAAATCCTGGCTGAAATATCCGAGAAGAATCTCCAGATAGATGGATTTACCGCAAAGATTGCGGAAATTAATAAAGAGATTGAAGAAAACAAGAAAAGCTTAGAGCTTATAAGCTCACGTACAGCTGAGGCTGATAGGCGCATTGAAGAGCTTTTGAACCTCAGAAAAGAAGCAGACATAAAGACAAGAGAACTTCAGGACGGTATTAAAGATGTCCGTGAAAAGCTGTTTTCATTGGGACAGCAAAAGGTTAAGGCTGAGGCGAAGAAAACCAAAATCGAGGAGACTCTTGACGGAATATTTGCACATCTTTGGGAGGAATATGAGCTTACCTACACCGAAGCGTTAAAGGTAAGAACTGACGAAAATATAAAGCTTAGCGAAGCCAACCGTGAGATTGCTGAACTTAAAGGGAAGATAAAAGCTTTAGGGAACATAAATATCGACGCAATTGAAGAATATAAATATGTTAAGGAGCGTTTTGACTTCCTGACTGAGCAGACACGCGATCTGGAAAAGGCAAAGGGCGAGCTTGAAGGCTTGATTTCTGAAATGCTTGAAATTATGCAAAAGCAATTCTCTGAGCAGTTTGAGCATATCAGCAAAAGCTTCAATTCGGTATTCAGAGAACTGTTTGGCGGAGGTCAGGCAAATCTTACCCTTACTGATCCTGATGACGTTTTAGGCAGTGGAGTTGAGATTGAAGCACAGCCTCCGGGTAAAAAATTGCAGAGCCTGACACTGCTGTCGGGTGGAGAAAGAGCTTTTACTGCGATTGCACTTCTTTTTGCTATATTGAAGGTACGTCCAACTCCGTTTTGTATTCTTGATGAGATTGAGGCTGCACTTGATGATGTTAATGTGTATCGATACGCTGATTATCTCAAAAAGTACAGCAAAAAAACTCAGTTCATCGTGGTTACACACCGTCGAGGAACAATGGAATCTGCAAATATTCTCTATGGTGTTACGATGCAGGAAAAGGGCGTTTCAAAACTACTTTCATTAAACATTGACGAGGTGACAGAATAATGGGGCTGTTTGATAAGCTGAAAAAAAGTCTTGCAAAAACAAAGGAATCGGTAAGCTCCAAGGTTGAAATGGTGTTACGCTCCTTTAAGTCAATTGACGAGGACCTGATGGAGGAACTTGAAGAAGCACTTATTATGGCAGACCTTGGGGTTAATACTTCCTGCGAGATAATAGATCGATTGAGAAGTGCTGTAAAGGAAAAGAAGATATCCGAAAATTCAGAGCTCAGAGCAGAGCTTAAAGCAATTCTGACAGAAATTTTGTCGGATGGAGATAATTCCCTTAAAGTGAGCGGAAAACCTGCGGTTATTTTGGTTATAGGCGTGAACGGAGTGGGAAAGACTACTTCTATCGGTAAGCTTGCAAATATGTATACATCTGAGGGCAAAAAAGTAATTGTAGCGGCGGCTGACACGTTCAGGGCGGCAGCTATTGAACAGCTTGAAGTGTGGGCTGACCGTGCCGGTGCTGAAATTATAAAACAGCAGGAGGGTGCAGACCCTGCGGCTGTTATCTATGATGCTATAGGTGCTGCTAAAAAACGTGGTGCAGATATATTGCTTTGCGATACAGCCGGCAGACTCCATAACAAAAAAAATCTTATGGATGAGCTTAAAAAGATTTATCGCATAATAGATAAGGAACTGCCGCAGTCATCACTTGAAGTGCTTTTGGTGCTTGATGCCACAACGGGACAAAATGCTGTTCATCAAGCACAGCAGTTTAAAGAGGCGGCAGATATCACGGGCATTATACTTACCAAGCTCGATGGAACAGCAAAGGGAGGAATCGTTTTTGCTGTCAAGAATGATTACAATATTCCTGTAAAGCTTATCGGTCTTGGCGAGGGGATAGATGATATCGATACATTTGATCCTGAGGGGTTTGTTTCTGCAATAATTGAAGATGAATAAAGAGATTAAAAGAGCGGTGTAAAGCATTGCTCTTCTTTCTTAAGGAGAGGGGTAGAATAATGGTTGATGCAAAAGGCTTTAAAGAACAGTCAAAAAATTCAAAAAGCGGATTATCAGGGAAAGCTATTGGTATTTTAATTGCAATATTGGTTGCTCTCTTTGCCTGGACTGGCGTGGGTGTGCTTTTTGACTATATCGAAGTACGTGAAATCGGCGAAGCTTATACAGAAATTTTTGTTAAAAATCTTATTATGCAAAGTATGGTTTCTGCTGTATGTGCTTTTGTGGTTTTTGTTACATTGTTTATAAGTGTTATATTTTTAAGGCGGAATTTACGTGTTCTAAATATAGAAAGGGCGATATTTGAAAAACTTGGAACCTCGCTTGTTTTATGTGTTATTGCGGCAGTTATCGTAAGTGGTGCAGTAGGCACTTCGCTCTGGGGTAAGCTTCTTATGTTCTTGAATCCACAACAATTCGGGAAAACGGACCCTGTATTCGGAAAGGATATCGGCTATTATGTATTCCAGAGACCATTTCTTGAAAGTGTATGCAGTGCGGTTTTTGGAGTATGGATTTTTATATCAGCATTTATCGCAGTTGTATATGGATTTTTGGGCACAGCATTTGGGGGTTATTCAGCGTGGAAGTTTTTCAGAGTTAAAAGTGTGGCAATTCACAACATTATAAATTTGGCAATATTGCTCGTCATAAATTGCTTCAATTATATACTTAAGGCTGAAAGTATACTTTACGGAAACTTTGGAGATCTCCAGGGTGCAGGCTATACCGCAAAAACAGTGTGGCTCACATTTTACAAAGTGGCACCGGTGCTTTTGATTATGCTTTGCACATTGCTGCTTGTGCTGGCTGCAAAAGGCAAGCGTAAAGCTGCAATAAAAACAGCATGTGTTTTTCCTGCGGTATTAATTTTCACAGCTATCGCAGCGGCCTGTGTTCAGGGAATAATAGTGTCGCCCAACGAGGTTATTAAAGAAAAAGACAATATAGCTTCCAATATAGAGTTTACCCAGAATGCTTATGGGCTCAGCGATATAACCGAGGTAGTTTTTGATGTTAAAAATGATTTATCGACAGAGGATTTGACAAACTACAATGATTCGGTAGAAAATATCAGAATTCTTGACCTTGATGCAAATCTTGTGGTTCTTAATCAGATTCAGGGGATAAGAAACTACTATAAGTTCACTGAAACGGATATAGTTCCTTATAATATAAACGGAAAGAAAACAGCAGTTGCAATAACACCGCGAGAAATAACAAAAGAGAATCTAAGTGACAATACGGACACCTATATAAACAGAACACTCAGGTATACTCACGGTTTTGGCTTGACAATGAATGCAATAAACAAGGTTACACCTCAGGGACAGCCGGAATTTTATATTAAGGATGTTCCCCCTAAATATGCTGAGGGAATAGACAAAATCAAACAGCCGAGAATTTACTATGGCGAAATTACCGATGACTATGTGGTGGTTGGCAACGAAAAGTATAAAGAGCTTGACTACTCAGAAGACCAGGAGGATATAGAGTTTTCCTATGACGGTAATGGTGGGGTAAAGCTTAATCTGTGGAACAGACTTTTGTTTGCGGCAAAATACGGAGATATCAGATTGCTGATATCAGATCTGGTTTCAAGCGACAGCCGGATATTGATAAACCGGAATATAAAAGAAAGACTTGAGATGGTTGCTCCGTTTTTAACCTATGACAACGACCCATATATGGTTGTTGACGAGGACGGAAGTCTTAAATGGATTGTTGATGCTTACACTACAACCGACAGATATCCTTATTCACAAAGTGTCGGCGAGTTTAACTATATAAGGAATTCGGTTAAAGCAACCATAGATGCTTATGATGGCGAAGTAAAGTTTTATATAGTAGATAAAAATGACCCGATTGCACAGTCGTATAGCAGAATATACCCTAATCTTTTTGAAAAGGGAGAGTTTTCTGAAAAGCTTAAAAGTCACATCAAATATCCGGAGTTTTTATTTGACCTTCAAGCAAGAGTGTACGGAAATTATCATATATCAAACCCGACGGTGTTCTACAATAAAAACGATACCTGGACAATTGCAAAGGAGCGTTATGGAACAAGCAGTGAAGAAAAAGAAATTGTTCCGTATTACAATATGATGAGACTTGACGGAAAGGATGAGGAAGAGCTCCTTCTGACCATTCCGTATACTCTGGCTAACAAGGACAATATGGTTGCCTGGCTTGCTGTGAGAAGTGAGTGGGATGATTATGGAAAGCTTAACGTCTATAAATTCCCCAAGGGAGTAAATATTTACGGACCGATGCAGATTGAAAATCGTATAAACTCCCACATAGATATTTCAAAGGAATTAAATTTATGGAGCCAGGGGGGCTCGCAGGTAATAAGGGGAAATATGATTGT
>JAZNMD010000033.1:0-5122 GCA_045579385.1 Clostridia bacterium | reverse complement strand
TCTCGCCTTGCTCGACAGCTGTCTCGGCTCTCGCCTCGGGCAGCGCTAAACGATTGCCACCGGCAATCAGCGCCCTCAAGGGGAAGCCTGCGAAGAAACAACCCATTTATGGGTAGCAGGTAACAGTTGCATGGCTGGCAGACCAATAAAAAGACGCACTTGTGCGTAGCCAGTAGAGGGTAGGGCTATGCCCGAAACTGAAATACCCCCCGTTATACGGGGGGATATTTATTTTAATAAGTATAAGACCTCAGGCTTTAACAAACCCTATTGGATTCTTTTTACTATTTAGGCTGTTTACCAATGTAAGCAAGTATACCGCCATCTACATAAAGAATGTGACCGTTTACTGCATCTGAAGCACTTGAAGCAAGGAACACAGCAGGTCCTACAAGTTCTTCAGGATCAAGCCATCTGCCCGCAGGAGTCTTAGCACAGATAAAGCTGTCGAACGGATGCTTTGAGCCATCCTCCTGTGGCTCTCTAAGAGGTGCAGTCTGAGGTGTTGCAATATATCCTGGTCCTATACCGTTACACTGGATATTGAATTCGCCATACTCTGAACAAATATTTCTGGTAAGCATCTTAAGACCACCCTTTGCAGCAGCATAAGCTGAAACGGTTTCACGTCCAAGCTCTGACATCATTGAGCAGATGTTGATAATCTTGCCGCCACCCTTTTTAATCATTGCAGGAATAACAGCCTTGGAAACAATGAACGGAGCGTTAAGGTCAACGTCGATAACCTGTCTGAATTCTGCAGCTGACATCTCGTGCATAGGAATTCTCTTAATTATGCCTGCATTGTTTACCAATATATCAACAGTTCCAACCTCTTTTTCAATCTGTGCAATCATTGCATTTACAGCATCTTCGTCTGTAACGTCACAAACGTAACCCTTTGCGTCAACGCCCTCAGCCTTGTAAGCTTCAAGACCCTTGTCAACGAGTTCCTGCTTAATATCATTAAAAACAATTTTTGCACCTGCTTTTGCAAGACCCTTTGCAATAGCAAATCCAATTCCGTAGGAAGCACCTGTTACAAGTGCAACCTTTCCGTCCAATCTGAACATAATATCAAATCCTTTCAAAAATAGTTTAAATTATCTCAAATCCTTTGTTTCAATAAAGTCCATATCAGTAAATTCCTGATTTTCGCCGCACATTGCCCAGATGAACGAATAAGCCTTTGTGCCCACGCCTGAATGGATTGACCAGCTTGGCGAAATTACAGCTTCTTCGTTGTGCATGATAATGTGACGTGTTTCTGTCGGCTCGCCCATCATATGGAATACCGCATCATTCTCGCCCATATCAAGATAGAGATAAACTTCCATTCTTCTGTCATGAGTATGTGAAGGCATTGTGTTCCAGTTTGAACCCGGCTCAAGCTCAGTAAGACCCATAGCCAGCTGACAGCTTGCCATTACTTCAGGATGAATGTACTGGTTGATTACACGCTTGTTGCAATCCTCAACGCTGCCGCAGGGAACCTTCTTTGCCTTTGTAATATCAATCTTAACAATCGGATATTCCTTGTGAGCAGGGCAGGATGAAACATAGAATTTAGCCGGATTTTCAGCGTCTACGCTTTTAAACGTGATGTCTTTGTTACCCATACCGATGTAGATACCATCACGCGGGTTCATTTCATATTCTGTTCCGTCTACTGTGATAATACCCTTGCCGCCAATATTGATACAACCCATTTCACGTCTCTGCAAAAAATACTCAGCTGCAAGCTCTTTGCCTGCTTCCAGCTTAAGTTCTTTTGTTACAGGCATAAAACCCGCTGTGATAATTCTGTCAATATGGCTGTAAACCATTTTATAATTATCTTTTGTAAAGAGACCCTGAATTAAAAATTCCTCTCTTAATCTTTCTGTTGTGTAATGCTTTACGTCTTTTGAATTTGCTGCATTTCTTACTTCCATAATTTATTTAAGCCTCCTTAAACATTTGAATATACTTTTCTTTATTATATCATCCAAAATTTGCAAAGTCAAGCACTCTGCCATTTTTATTCATCCGGGATTTCCGTCAGTCGCTGTGCCTTTTTTGTCTGTATTTACACGGGGTCATACCAAAAATACGCTTGAAAACAGTTGAAAAATAGTTGCTGTCATTAAACCCGCAAGCACACGCAATTTCAGTAATTGATTCTTTTGTCGCCGAAAGCCGCTTGGCAGCTCTTTGTATGCGAACATATCTTATATATTCATTAAGTCCCACTCCCATAACCAATTTAAAACGTCTTGAAAGATGCCCCTCACTTACCGAAAATCTGTGACTAAGGCTTGAAAGGCTGATTTCCTCTGAAAAGTTGTTTGAAATAAACTCCGCTATGGCAAGGATAAATTCCTCATCCTCACTGTGTTTTTTCCTCTGCTTGATTTTATGCCTGCAAAGGCTTATCAGAAGGGTTCTTGTGTATAACCTTATCATCTGCTCCTTGTAAGGACTATTGTCCTCATATTCTTTTTCAATTTTCAAAACAAGCTCCTCAACAGAGGCACGGTGCTTTTCCGAAATGGAAATAAGTCTTGCTTCCGAAAGCTCTTTCAGAACCTCCTGCATATCATCCTCAAACAACTCATCGCCAAAACCCAGCAAAACTCTTTCGTTATGCAAGCAATCCTCGCTGTCGGTTTTGTGAATTTTACCCTTGTCAATAAAAATAAAATCCCCTTTTCTCAAATGAAAAAGTTCATTGTCTATAAAGTATTTTGTGTCGCCATCAACAAGATAGTAAAGCTCATAATCATCGTGGCAATGAATTTCACACATTTTCCGCTTTTCAGTTACCTTTTCTCTGGCAAAGCGGGGGTTTATGGTAATTTTTTCTTCCAACTTAAATCACCTCTCTTTTATCCTATCACACTTCTGATATATATACAATCAAAAATTTAGTGTTTTTTCAAAAAGATGTTGAAATATTAAAGGATATATTAAAATAATGATGTAAAATAAGGGTAAGAATGATATTTATAACAAGTGTCCTTTGTAGAAATAGCCTGCTTAGGCTATTTCACAGCAGCATAACATTTGCTGCTATGAAAATTATTTTACAAAATAATTTTCCAGGACCTCGTTGCAACGGAATTTGTGTAAATTTGTTTCGCAAATTTACTATCAAAGCCTTGCTTTGAACGAAAAGCAATGAATATTCATTGCTTTTCTATGAATATCCGTTATAATCATAATCGTGGAAACGCAGAATGACGTTTTAAGCGGAATGCATTCCGCTACTTTCAAGCAAAATGCTTGAAAGCCACGTATGATTGAAATAATGTCGGTTTATGAAAACAAAGTTTTCATAATGGTTTGCGATACTTCGCAAACGGAAACGCTAATGCGTTTTGCCGACCATTATTATAATACTATAAAGGAGCAAAAATTTATGAATTATAATAATAACAAAGTAGAAAATTTAAAAATAGCTTACATAGGCGGCGGTTCAAGAGGCTGGGCGTGGGGTCTTATGAGTGACCTTGCATCCTGCGACGATATAAGCGGAGAAGTATTCCTTTATGACATCGACTTCGAGGCAGCAAAAAACAATGAAATAATCGGCAACAAGTTCAACAACGCAGAAGGTGCAAAATCCGTCTGGAGCTACAAAGCGGTAAAAACCATAGACGAAGCACTTACCGGTGCCGACTTTGTTATTATTTCAATTCTTCCGGGAACATTTGACGAAATGGAGTCCGATGTTCATGCTCCCGAAAAATACGGAATCTACCAATCTGTTGGCGACACAGCCGGTCCCGGTGGTATCGTTCGTGCGATGCGTACAATTCCTATGTTTGAGGAAATCGCCGAAGCAATTAAAAAATACAGCCCGTCAGCCTGGGTAATAAACTACACCAACCCGATGACCTTGTGCGTTAAAGCACTTTACCGTGTGTTCCCCGAAATCAAAGCTTTTGGCTGTTGCCACGAAGTTTTCGGCACACAAAAGTTCCTTTGCCAGATGCTTGAAGAAAAGCTTGGCGAAAAAGACGTTGACCGTCGTGAAATAAAGGTTAATCCCGTGTCAGTAAACCACTTCACATGGCTTACTGAAGCTAAATACAAAAACATCGACCTTTTCCCTCTCTACAAGGAATTCTGTCGCGAACACATAAAAGACACAGTTAAAACTGAAAAGGCCGATGACAACTGGATGAACAGTTTCTTTGACAGCAAAGAAACCGTAAAAATGGACTTGTTTAACAAGTTTGGCTATATTGCAGCCGCAGGCGACAGACACTTAGCAGAATTCTGCGAGGGCAAATGGTATCTTGAAAGTCCCGAGAGGGTTGCCGAAATGAACTTCGGTCTTACCCCCGTTTCATGGAGAAAAGAAAATCTCCAGGAGCGTCTTGACAAAAGTGCCCGTCTTGTCAGCGGCAAAGAAGAAGTTAAAATCAATTGTACGGGCGAGGAAGGCATCAACCAGATACGTGCACTTCTCGGTCTTTGTGAGCTTGTTACAAACGTAAACATTCCCAACAGAGGTCAAATACCCAATCTTCCCATTGGTGCAGTGGTTGAAACCAACGCAGTTTTCCGTTCGGGAAGCCTTACCCCCGTATTTGCAGGGGAAGTTCCTGCAGCTATATACCCTCTTGTCGCAAGAGTATGTGCTGAGCAGGAGGTCGTTTCCGAAGGTATCGCCGAAAGAGACATCGAAAAAATCTTTATGGCCTTTGCAAACGACCCGCTTGTTACCTGCGGAATCAAAGACGCAAGATGCCTCTTTGACGAAATGTGCGAAAACACCAAAAAGTATCTTACTATGTATAATTTGTAAATATATAAGCTTTTCAAAAGTAAAATAAAAGAAGGTTAATTTGTTATGTATAACAAAACAGAAAGAACAGAAAAAATTATTCAGTTTGGCGAAGGCGGATTTCTTCGCGGATTTGTAGACTGGATAATCCAGCTTACCAACGAAAAAACAGATTTTAACGCAGGCGTTGTTGTTGTTCAGCCTATCGAAAAAGGTATGTGCGATATGCTTGAGGGGCAAAACTGTGTTTATACCCACGTTATGCGTGGGCTTTCAGACGGCGTACCTACTGTTGACAAAAAAATCATTGATTGTATTTCACGTACAGTAAAGCCTTATGACGACTTT
>JAZNMD010000032.1:0-5193 GCA_045579385.1 Clostridia bacterium | reverse complement strand
TATACTTGTTGCAATAGTTTCACCACCTTTGGTTTATTATAGCATATTTCATTTCAAAAGTAAATTGTTGCAGTATAAATCTCCTCAAAATACAGATAATAACAACACAATTTGGTTTTTAAGGAGAAATGGATATATGAAAGCAACAGGTATTGTACGTCGCATAGAGAAATGCGTTATTTTAGGGCAAACCGCCTGAAACCTGCATAAACACTGGGTTTTTCGCCGGTTTGCCCTATTGAACACAAGGGTGCCAAAATAGGGTTTTCGGCGGTTTTTAGAAAGGAGGGCTTGTTTCTAAGAACACGCATCAGAAATACATACTCTGAGTAGCCAAAATTAAATATTCATACTGTCACAAAGCCGGATGAGCGTTAAAGCTTGTTCGGCTTTAGTTTTCAAAAAGGTGTTGCATTATGCGGAAAAACGCAGTATAATAGAGAAAATCAATATGCGGAAATCCGCATATTACGAGAATAGGAAAAGGGTGCAACTATGAAAATGATTACAGCACAGCAAGCGGCACAAAAATGGGATACATCAACAAGGAATGTGCAGGACCTGTGTCGGAGAGGACGCGTTCCCGGTGCTCAGCGTTGGGGCGTTGCCTGGATGATTCCCGATAACGCTTCACGTCCTGCAGATGCAAGACGTAAAGAAAATAAAGCAAGTGGTAAAATCGGTAATGTACCGCTTGTTCGCAAGAGTCCGTTTTTGGACATGACCGACCTGTATAATACTCCCGGCACAGCAGATGCGGTTATAGAATCACTTGCCTATCATCCCGAAGCGCAGCAACTGTTTGCCGCAGAAATTGCCTATAGCCGCGGTGAAATTGATAAGGTTTACGAGCACGCCACCTATTTTTTGCAGCAGCACAGCGGCTTTTATGCCACACTTTCCGGCGGTATGCTTTTAGGATTGGTTGCTATGTGGAAGGGGGATGTGAGGCTTTGGCAGGAGGCAAAAAAGCATATGTACGAGGCGCCGTGGAAGGATGAAAACGATCGTGATATTATCTTGCTTTCCATTGCCTCCACAGATCTTTCCATCCGAAATACCAAGGATTTCCCAGACTGGTTTTATCGAGGACGCTTTGAGCACCTGCCTACCGATGCGCACCCTGCAGCACGAGTGTTTTATATAAAATATCTATTGGTATTTGCTCAAGAACTTGCGGCAGGACGCTTTCATTTGGAAGATGTAACAGGTCTTGGTCTTATGCGTTCCCATCCCTTTATTATGGAGCCGATGATCGCACAGGCGACAGCCGAGAAAACCGTAATGTCCGAAATCTATCTGAGACTATTGTGCTCGATCACCTATCATCAAACGGGTGATGATACCAATGCCGCTTTTCATTTAGACAGAGCAATTAACCTCTGCCTCGCAGACGGGCTATACGGCCCGCTTGTTGAGCACCGCCGACAACTTGGTCTATTCTTGGATGAAAGGCTTCTTTTAATTGACCCTGATGCCGCTAAAAAGGTCAAGGAGCTTCATAAGGTTTTACATGAAGGCTGGGTTAAACTCCATAATGCTGTCACCGAGAACAACATCACTTCAAAGCTTTCTGACCGCGAGCGTGAGATTGCGCGTCTGGCAGCCTTCAATCTGTCCGACGAACAAATAGCCAACCACCTGCATATATCAAAATCTACTGTTAAATCTATGATACAAACAGCGCGAAACAAGACAGGAATCATTGACCGAAGTGAGTTCGGCGCTTACATATAAATCATTCTTTTTTCGCCTTTTCGGTAGGATGTTTTTTTAGAATAAATCCTTTATACTGTTATTGTAAGCAGTGTAAAGGATTTTTCTTTTGCAAAGGAGGGTGCCATGGTTAAGTTAGGTACACCCCAAAAAGAGGGTGATCTTTATAAAAGAATAACTATTGGACAGCACATCTTCGAACTCAGATATGGCTATTATACCGAATCGGACAGAGCTTTCGGTGAGCCGGCTGTCATCTTTCCGGAGCTTTCAGAGGAAAAGCTATATAATGAGGTCGGCTACCGAATTGTTACAGCCGTTCAAGATCCTTGTGAGTTTTACGAAGCTTCGGGGCGAAAAACAAAAGATGAAAGCTGCATAGGGTGCATTCATTATTCACCCCCCAGCGATGATATAGGGATATGTAAATGTATACATAATATGAAATAAAGGATGACAAAGGAGGTGCAACATGGGCTTTTTAGAGAGGGCAATCAGACGAGGTGTAAGTGATGCTGTCGGCAAAGCCGTAGGTAATGCAGTTCGTCAAGCAGTTGAACCGGCAGCGACTAATCTTATCAATCAGGCAACTCAGTCTATCGACAACGCAACTCAAAATTCACAGCAACAGACACAGCGTTCTACAGGTCTTGAAGGGGCTATGTCAAACCTTGAAAGCAAACTGCAAGGATATGCCACCGAAGCGGCAAAGAATACAAAGGTTTGTCCTAACTGTGGCAAACCAAACGGTGCGGACAAGAAATTCTGTGCCGACTGCGGTACTAAGCTACCCGAACAGACACTTGCAGAAGGCGCTGTATGCGTGAACTGTGGCACACAGAACAACATAGGCACGAAGTTCTGCCAGAACTGCGGTGCAAAGCTTCCTGCAACTATTCAGGAAGAACAAGCCAAAGCCGAGCGTGATGCGGCAATTATGGCAGAATGGGATGAAAAACTTCCGCAGTATCCCAAATGGAACTGCGGTGGCGCAAACTTTGAAATTAACGAATACGAGGTCGGCTTCTATGGGTTCTCTGCGGATTTTGCAGGTAATCATTTAGCCGCCAGTCAGGCAGTTGAAAACTACAGGCAGTTGCTTTTACAAAACGGATTCCGTCAGGCAGGTCAGTATCCGAGTATGAATCATCTGTATAAGATGATCGGTGGTGTTTGTTATCACGTAGATACCGAGCATTGTTTCGAGGGTGATCCCGACTGTCCTAATATTGGTTTTGATAAATCAGAGCCTTACGGTGGTTTCAACTATGTCAAACCCGAACCTAAGAAAGCCACAAGTTTGAAAGACTTGTTTGGACTTTAATAAATTGAAAAAGGGGGAACAACACCATGAAGAAATTATTAGCAATTTTTATTGCGGTCATGATGCTGCTCTCACTAGCAGCGTGTGGGTTAAACGGTGAAATTCAAGGCGGCATTGACCGCGGCGGAGAATCACAGGTTGAAAACCAAGATTCCGACGGCAACAATGAAGAAAATAACGCACCGAAAACAGATAAATCAAGAACACTTGATTTGTATAAGGAATATTTCAGCGGCCCTTATACTCTGCGAGTGGAAAACTATGTAAAGGATTTCCGAGATCCTGATACCAAGACATTAAGCAGCAAAACACTCAATGTTGTAGACGGCTCTAAATCCTACTCTGAAACTACAAGTTCACCCGATTTTGAATTGAGTACAGCGACAGTGGTTATAGATGATTACAAATACACTCTTTACCATACTACAAAGATGATTGTTCGTTCTGCTGTTAGCAGTAAGAAAACCGGCAACGTGATAGTAATGCATGATGAAGCATTCTATAACGATATGCTCGGTGATGTGGAAGAAAAAGAAATTTTCGGCGAAAAGTACGAATGTGAAAAATTCTCTTCTTCGGGAACAAAGATTACATACTGTTATAAGGGTGATGAACTCAAATACATAATCGCAGATAGTGGCGGTGTGGATATTATTTTCGGAGTTGTGGAATTGACGAAAGGTGCGGATAGCACTTACTTTGAACTTCCCGAAGACTATGAAAAGAACTACTAAAGGAGGAGGTTGACGATATGGCAAGATTTTGTACCGAGTGCGGAAAAGAAATCGCTGACGGCGTTGCATTCTGCACCGAATGCGGCACAAAGTTTGAAGCAAACGAGCCAAAGCTTGTATCTGCTCCGCCTCCCGTTACACAGTCGCCTGTGGCTCAGGTGAATACGCAGCCGAGCTATTCGCCACCTGTTGCGGATAATCAGAACAAGGTAATATCAACAGGACTTTACATAGGCCTTATGATATTGTTCGCAGTACCTATCATTGGTTTTATTGCATGTATCATAATGGCTTTTACGGCAAAAAACAAAAATATTAAAAACTATGCACGTGCAACGCTTATTTGGATGATTATAGCGTTTGTGCTGTTAGCAATTCTAATCGCCATTGTGTCTGTATTAGCGAATACTCTTACCAATTACATAAATCAAATGACGGACGGACAATTTGGCGGGCTCGGAGATTTCTTCGGACAATTTAATGAAATTAAGGATTCGATGAACGAATTGAACGGTATCACAGAACAGTTTGGAAACGGCGACCTAAGTGGTCTGCCGTTAGAGTAAAAAAGAATTGGAGGAAATAACTATGGCATTCTGTGGAAAATGTGGAACTAAAGTTGAAGAGGGTATTAAATTCTGCTCTAACTGTGGCGAGGCTATCGGTGCTCCTGCACCTGAACAACAGGCTCAGCAGGCACCTCCCGTAGCAGAACAACCTGCAGCAAATCAGAACGACTTTTCGGCAAAGGTAGCGGCACTTAATAATACCGCCGATACTACTGCTGACTACGATGCAAACGATATATCACAAAATAAGGCAATGGGTATTTTAGCGTACTTCGGCCCGCTGTGCTTTATCCCGATGTTTGCAGCAAAGGGCTCAAAATTTGCCCGCTTCCATGCTAATCAGGGCTTAGTTCTTCTGATTGCCTGCGTAGCATGGTCTATTGCATCAAGTATACTTAATTCAATTATTCTTGCGATTTCTTGGAGATTGTATTTCATCACCAGTATTATTAGCCTGTTATCGATTGTCTTTGCGATTCTTGCCATCATTGGTATTATCAACGCCGCAAATGGCAAGGCAAAGGAACTCCCGATAATCGGAAAAATCAAAATTTTGAAATAATCCTATAAACCAAAAGGGCGGTGACCGTAAGTGTCATCGCCTTTCTCCTTTGCTTAAATTTTATAATAAAAACATTTGGAAAATCTGCTCATAATTTCTACAAAAAGTGTGATACTAATATCACACTAAAATTGTAAAAAGAGGAGATTTATATATGAAAGCAACAGGTATAGTTAGGCGTATAGACGACCTTGGTCGTGTGGTTATCCCCAAAGAAATCCGCCGCACCATGCGGATTCGTGAGGGGGACCCGTTGGAGATCTTTACCGAGAAGGATGGGGAAGTGGT
>JAZNMD010000031.1:0-2451 GCA_045579385.1 Clostridia bacterium | reverse complement strand
AACTCTCCGAATCCGCAATCCAGTTTGCCTTCATCAAGGTACTTAACTGGCACCCTTGCGTATGCATATTTGCAATCAACCACATCAAGAAGTCTTTTAAGGCACATTTCAATTTCCTGGGTGCGAAAACCTTTCTGGGTTTTTAATCTCATAGCCAGTTCATACTCATTAATCTTAATTTCATTTGCAGAAATACTGTCAAATCCCGACAAACTCATCTTAATATCTCCGATAAATTATTCTTTATAGCCGCAGCCACATCATGTTTATTCATTGAATAAACATGCACAGCATTGATACCATTTGCAAAGAGGTCAATTATTTGTTCAGTCGCATAAGCGATCCCTGCTTGCTTCATCGCATCGGAGTTTTCTCCGTAATGGTCTACCAACCTTAAAAATCTTTGTGGCAAAGTATTTTGTGAAATAGAGCAAATCCGCTTTATCTGCATTGCATTTGTAACAGGCATAACCCCTGCAATTACCGGAACATTTATATTTTCTCGATACAGTCTGTACATAAAATTATAGAGAATATTATTATCAAAAAACATCTGTGTGGTCAAAAACTCACAGCCACTTTCAACCTTTATCTTGAGGCTGTCAATATCAGTTTTGCTGTTTTTGCTTTCCGGATGATTTTCCGGATAGCAGGCACCACCTATACAAAAGCCTCCGAATTCACGTATTTCAGCAACCAGTTCACTTGCATATCTGTACTCAAGATTGTCAGTGTCCATGCCCTCTGGTATATCGCCACGCAATGCCAGAATGTTTTCTATTTTTCTGTCTCTTAAATCAGAAAGAAGTGCATTGATTTCTTTCTTCTTAGAAGAAATACAACTAAGATGAGCCAACGGGGTTACACCCTGACTAAGTATACTTGAAGCAATATCAGCTGTGTATTTTGAAGTTCCTCCTCCTGCTCCGTATGTAACGCTCATAAAGCTTGGCCCAAGCTCCGCAATTTTTTTGGTAACATCCATAACTGCTTCAAAATTTGTGCTCTGTTTCGGTGGAAACACCTCAAAACTGAGGCTTGGTTTTTCGCTTTTTATTATATCAATAACTTTCATGCAAGGTCCTCCCGACTATTAAACATATCAGTTGACAAATATCTGTCTCCTGTATCTGGAAGCAGCACAACTATTTTCTTGCCGATATTTTCCGCTCTTTTTGCAATGCTTATCGCAGTCCACAAAGCCGCTCCAGAAGATATCCCAACAAGGATGCCCTCTTTTTTTGCCATAAGGCGACCGCACTCGTAGGCATTTTCTTCAGAAACAGTCACAATTTCATCTATAATATCTTTGTCAAGCACATCAGGTACAAACCCCGCACCTATACCTTGAAGACCGTGTGCACCAGCTTTTTCGCCCGAAAGAACCGCCGATTTTTCAGGCTCTGCTGCGACTATTTTTATATCCGGATTTTGTTTTTTAAGGTATCTGCCAACACCTGTAATAGTGCCACCTGTTCCTACTCCTGCGACAAATATATCTAAATCGCCCTCTGTATCGGAATATATCTCAGGGCCGGTAGTATCAAAATGAGCCATAGCATTTGAGGGGTTAACAAATTGCCCAGGAATAAAGCTCCCTGGGATTTTATCTGCCAGTTCTTCCGCTTTTTCTATAGCACCTTTCATACCCTTGCTTCCATCAGTAAGAACAAGTTCCGCTCCGTAAGCCATCATAATCTGCCTGCGTTCCACAGACATAGTCTCAGGCATAACAATTATAAGTCGATAACCTCTTGTTGCACAAACAAGAGCAAGTCCAATACCTGTATTGCCTGAAGTTGGCTCTATAATTGTCGAATTTTCTGTAATAAGACCTGCTTTTTCGGCATCATCAATCATTCTTTTTGCCGCACGGTCCTTTACTGAACCTGCAGGGTTTAAATATTCAAGCTTTGCAAAGAGTGTTGCTTTTAAATCAAGTTCTTTTTCGATATTACAAAGCTCCATAAGCGGTGTGTTTCCCACCAGTTCCTCCGCAGATTTATATATTCCTGGCATAAAATCATCTCCGATTAAACAGTTTTTAAGACATCACATAAAATTATTTCCATATGTATGCTTGGTTATGCTTATTCTATTATACTTCCGTCAGCGTGAAAAACAGGAAGTTCTTCAAGATATATTATATCATCTCTTTTTGCGGCGTCTCCCTCAGCAAGAACCGTCATTCTGCCTACAATATTTCCACCAACCTGATTAATAAGAGTTTCAAGTGCCAAAAGTGATTCACCTGTGCTGATTACATCATCCACCACAAGAACACGTCTTCCTCTCATAGCGTCAGCCTCTGCCTTGCCAATACAAAGTGTCTGCGTGTGAGTAGTTGTAATAGAATCCACCTGAGTGCTTATTACGTCCTGCATATATACTTTTGGACCTTTGCGTGCAACTATATAGTAATTATGCCCTGAAGTCGGAGGCCAAGCGGTC
>JAZNMD010000030.1:0-7825 GCA_045579385.1 Clostridia bacterium | reverse complement strand
AACATCAGTAACCAGCACATCTGCATCCTTTGCAGCGAGTTTTAAGTCAGGTGTGCAGGTGAATTTTCCGTTTTCACTTGCCCACTTCATAAGCTCGGCATCGGGCTTGTAACCATCAGGACAAGCAATTGCAAACTCAATCCCAAGCTTTATACACCCAACCATAAGTGAATTTGCCATGTTGTTGCCATCCCCTACAAAACACATTTTAAGGTTTTTAAGGGTACCTTTATGTTCACGGATTGTCATAAGGTCGGCAAGCACCTGACAAGGATGACAGTAATCGGTAAGACCATTGATAACGGGGATAGAGCCATACTTAGCCAAGTCTTCAACCTCTTTTTGCTCAAAGGTTCTTATCATAATTCCGTCCAAAAAGCGGGAAAGCACACGAGCGGTGTCCTCAACAGGCTCGCCTCTGCCTATCTGCAGGTCGTTTGAACTTAAGAACAATGGATTTCCGCCAAGCTCGTACATACCTACCTCAAAGGAAACACGGGTACGGGTGGAGGCTTTTTCAAAAATCATTCCTAAAGACTTTCCCTCAAGATGTTTGTGTGGAATTCCGTTTTTCTTTTCATATTTCAGCTGATCAGCAACATCAAGGATATCGGTTATTTCCTGTGCTGTCAAGTCTGAAAGCTTAAGTAAATGTTTCATTTTTTCAAAACCTTTCTGTTTATTGTTAAGCGTTTTTAATCGCATTCTTTAAAATTTCAAGACCTTTTTCAAGTTCCTCGTCGGATATGTTAAGCGGAGGAAGAAGGCGAACCTTGTCCTTTGCTGTCAGCACCAGAAGTCCGTTATCCTGACAATATTTCATAATGTCTTTTGCACTTTTCGAGGTGCGTATACCAAGCATAAGACCCATTCCCGAGACTTCCTCAACCTCAGATAGTTTGCTGAGCTCAGAAATAATTTTTTGGGATTTTGTATTAACCTGCTCAAGCAAATCGTTGTCAATTCGGTTTAAAATGCTCACAGCACCGCTGCAAGCAACGGGATTACCACCAAAGGTTGAACCGTGACTGCTTGGCGGAAGAAGCTGTGACAGCTCTTCCGAGAATACGGTTGCTCCGATTGGCAGTCCACCGCCAAGACCTTTGGCTGTCGTGAAGATATGTGGTTTAATGCCAAAATGTTCAAATGCGTAAAGCTTTCCTGTTCTTCCGTTACCTGTCTGAACCTCATCAACAATCAAAAGTGCATCATATTTTTTTGCGAGGCCTGACGCAGCGTGGACAAATTCCTTTGTCATTGGAAGAACGCCGCCTTCGCCCTGAATAAGCTCCATCATAATGGCACATACGTTGTCATTCATTGCGTTTTCAAGGGCTGAAATATTATTTGCCTCAACATAGCAAAAACCTTCCGTAAATGGTGTAAAATGCTTGTGAAAAACCTCTTGACCGGTTGCGGAAAGGGTTGTTATTGTTCTACCGTGAAAACTGTTTGTAAGCGTGATAATGATGTTTTTGTCAGGCTTTTTATCAGTTCCGTATTTCCTTGCTGCCTTGATGGCACATTCATTAGCCTCTGCACCGGAATTTGAGAAAAAGACCTTGCTCATACCTGTACGGGTGCAAAGAATTTCAGCCAGTTCAGCACATGGCTTGGTGTAGTAGTAGTTTGAAGCGTGTTGAATTTTTTCAAGCTGTGCACTTACAGCATCAATCCATTCACGGTCAGCAACACCAAAGGTATTAACTGCAATACCACTGCCAAAATCAATGTATTCATTACCACAGGTATCGCAAAGTGTTGCTCCGCTACCGCTTTCTAATTCAAGCTCTACCCTGCCATAGGTGCCCATTATATATTTTTTATCGGTTTCTTTTATGTTCACTTTAACTGTCCTTCCTTTTGAAAAATCAGCGTATAGTTTTTGTAAGCTTATCAGAGAAGTCACTTGCTTCACGTTCATTATTCATCGCAATAAACAATGTGTCGTCGCCTGCAATGATTCCTACAATATTGTCAAATTCAAGGGTTTCAATAGCCATTGCACAGCCTTGTGCTGAACCGGGAAGCGTTTTTACCACCACCAGATTTTGTGCGTGTCGTACTGATGTTACAGCGTGAGTAAGAAGAGCTGTATAACGAAGACGTATGTCTGCGTTCGTCTCCTTGCCTGGCAGAGCGTAACGGGATTTATCGTTTCTATCAGGAATTTTGATAAGCCGAAGCTCCTTTATATCACGGGAAACTGTTGCCTGCGTAACATCATAACCTTTTGCTATAAGATGATTTGTCAGTTGCCCTTGTGTTTCTACTGCCTGATTTGAAATGATTTCCACAATGGCGTTAAGACGTTGTTTTTTTGAAGTTTTTTCCTGCATATAACTACCTCTAAATAACCATAGTTCCGATACCTTCATCGGTAAGTATTTCGATAAGAATTGAATGAGGCACCCTGCCATCCAGGATGAATACTTTGCCTACACCCTGGCGTATTGCCTCTATACAACAATCTATTTTAGGTATCATACCGCCTGAAATCACACCTTCAGCGACAAGCTCGGGTACTTCACTTGCTTTAACAAGAGGAATAAGGGTTGATTCATCGTCCTTATTTCGCAAAAGTCCGCGGATGTCTGTCATTGAAATAAGACTTTCTGCCTTAAGCACTCCTGCAATCTTTGCGGCTGCTGTGTCGGCGTTTATATTATATACATTACCATTGTCATCGCAACCAACCGTTGCAATAACAGGGATATATCCTTTGTCAAGTATGTCAAGGATTGGCTCGGGATTTATATCGGTTATATCGCCGACAAATCCGTGAACCTCATCAAGCTTATCAGCAGCTATCATATGTCCGTCAATACCGCAAAGACCCATCGCTTTACCGCCCATTGTATGAATAAGGTTGACAAGGTTTTTATTGATTTTTCCTGCCAGTACCATCTGCACAATGTCAACCGCTTCCTTGTCAGTAACACGAAGTCCGTCAACAAATTCAGATTTTGCACCCACTTTGCCAAGCATATCCGAAATTTCAGGACCGCCGCCATGAACAAGAACAACCTTTATGCCAATGAGAGAAAGGAGGAGGATATCCCCCATAACAGCCTGTTTAAGTTCATCGTTTAACATAGCGTTGCCGCCATATTTGATAACAACAATTTTGTTGTAATATTCCTGGATATACGGAAGTGCTTCAATAAGAATTTCGGCGCGTGTTGCAACTGGAACATTTATGTTATTTTCCATCGTTTTTCTCCTTTTATTAGAAATTAGGTTCTGTAATCGCCATTGATTTTTACATAATCATAGGTAAGGTCACAACCCCACGCAACTGCAGAGGCATCTCCGTCACCTAAAACAATATCTATAATAATTTCGTCTTCACTTAAGACTTTTTTAGCAATATCCTCGTCAAAATCTACGCCGCTGCCATTTTCACAAACCAAAATACTGCCTGCTGAGGAAATAAGCGATACTGTGACCTTGGTTACATCACAGTCTGCACCGCTGTAGCCGATGGCACAAAGAATTCTGCCCCAGTTGGCGTCAGAACCAAACATAGCTGCTTTGAAAAGTGAGGAACATACAACGCTTTTCGCAATCAGCTTGGCGTTTTTTATATCCTTAGCGCCGCGAACACGACTTTCCAGAAGCTTGCTCGCACCCTCACCATCCTTTGCAATGCTGCGGCAAAGATGGGTTGTAACAGCAGAAAGTGCCTTGCAGAACTCGTCAAAATCCGTACCTTGTTTATCTATGACAGCGTTTTCTGCCATACCGTTTGCAAGGACAGTTACCATATCGTTGGTGGATGTGTCGCCATCAACCGAAATCATATTAAATGAATCCTGAATATCAGCCGAAAGTGCAATCTGAAGCATTTCGGGTTTGATTGCGACGTCTGTTGTCACAAATACCAGCATTGTTGCCATATTGGGATGTATCATACCAGAGCCTTTGGCTATGCCGCCTATGTGACATTCCTTGCCACCGATATTGAAAGAAAAAGCAATTTCCTTCTTTACGAGGTCGGTCGTCATTATTGCAGTTGCTGCATCATTACTGCCATCATAATTAAGTGAGCTTGTGATTTCAGTCATAGCGTTTGCGATGGGGGTGATATCAAGCGGCTGACCGATAACTCCTGTTGATGCCACAACAACATCAGATTTTGAAATGCCTGTGTATTGTTCTACCAAAGAGCACATACTTTCAGCAATTTCTATACCGTTTGCATTGCAGGTATTTGCATTGCCGCTGTTACATATTATGGCAGATGCAAAGCCATCAGCTATGTTTGCTTTTGTTACAAATATAGGAGCTCCTTTAACAAGATTTTGTGTGTATGTAGCAGCTGCTGCGGCACGCTTTTCACTGACAATAAGTGCTAAGTCCTTTTTGTCTTTGTTTTTACGTATTCCTGCGTGTACGCCTGCTGCTTTAAATCCTTTTGCGGCACAGATGCCGCCTTTTATCTGAGTCATAATTATTTCCTTTCGATTATGTATTTATATCTGGTGTTACAAAATCAAGCCTTCACATTCATCTGCACCCACAACAAGGTTGAAGCATTGAAGAGCGGCACCTGAGGCACCCTTTCCCAAATTATCAAAGGTTGAGGCGATAAGAATTCTGTCATCATTTCCTGTGATGCTGATTTCCATACTGTCTTTGCCGCAAAGAGCATTGGCAGCAAGCATTCCCTCTGTACCGAACGGGCGGACGCTTATTAGCCGCTTGCCTTCATAATGGCGGGCAAAAATTTCGTGGATTGCTTCTGCTGAAAGTTTTTTGCCCAAAAGTCTTGCTGTCAGGGGAATGGTAACACACATTCCGCTGTAAAAGTCAGAAACTATTGGCGAGAAGCAAGGTTCAAAATCAAGACCGCAGATTGTTTTCATTTCAGGAAGGTGCTTGTGCTTTTGCGTAAGACCATATTGACGGGGGCTTGAAAGCTCCAGGGGTCTGTCTTCTTCTGTATAATCTGCAATCATGCTTTTTCCGCCGCCGGAGTATCCTGTAACCGAAGTGCATACAACCGGGTAGTCAGGAGTGATAACGCCGCTGTCGATGAGAGGCTTTACTATCGAGCAAAAACCGCTTGCGTGGCATCCCGGAACTGCTATCCTTGAGGATGACATAAGCTTTTCATAAAAATCCTTGCCAAGTTCAGGGAATCCATATGCCCATTTTGGATTTGTGCGATGAGCAGTGGAGGTATCAAAAATTTTGACCGGGGAGTCATCCAGCTCGCCAACGATTTCGATTGAAGCCGCATCAGGAAGACACAAAAAAGCTGCATCTGCACTGAGTATAGCCTCTTTCCGTGAGGCAAGGTTTTTGCGGTGTTCTTCATCTATAGTTATAAGCTCAATATCAGAACGTGCAGACAGTCTGTCATAAATCCGCAAACCTGTGGTGCCTGCACTTCCGTCAATAAAGACTTTCGTTTTTGACATAGTAAAGCTCCTTTTTGTATAATTATTCAAAAGATACTATCTATTAAACTATATTTATGCAAAAAAGTCAATAGTTTTTGCATAAATATTCAAAAAATATGCAACAAATATACAATCTGCAAAGAATGGTTTTATGTGAAAAAGATACAGCCGCCGACGATTTTTCTGCCGGTGGCTGTAAAAGTTCAAATTATTCTTCAGGGTTATTCAAAGAAACAACCATTCTGCGATTGGGTTCCTCGCCTATACTGTAGGTTTTAATCTTTGGATTGTTTTGAAGAGCAGAGTGTATAATACGTCTCTCGTTGGCAGTCATAGGCTCAAGGGTAATTGATTTTTTATCCTTAAGAACACTGCGTTCCAATCCGTGAGCAAGTCTTATAAGAGTTGCTTCTCTTTTTTTTCTGTAATTTTCGGTATCGATATTTACCTTTATATAGGGCATATTTTTGTTCCTGTTAACATAAAGCACAGCAAGCATCTGAATTGCATCCAGTGTGTCGCCACGTTTTCCTATAAGAAGCCCCATTTTTTCGCCTGAAACATCGATGTTTATGATATTTTTGTCAAGCTTCAGATGAAGGTCAAACTTAAGGCCTATTTTTGTAAGAATCTCAGAAACAAAATATTTTGCATCGTCAACAGCTGATTTCGGAATAACAAAATCGTCATCAACCTCAGACTTTGCTGCACGTTTTTCAGGGGCATCTGCTGTTTTTACTTCAGTTTTTGCTTCAGGTTTTTCAGCAGCCTTGTCTGTCTTTTTCTTTTCAGGCTTACTTTGCTTTTTGGAAGCAGCCTCTGCTTTTGATGCAGCTTTATTTTCAGCTTCTTCGTCAGCTTTTCTCCATGCAAGAATTTCAACCTCAGAACTTCCGAGGATAAATTTCATAAGACCTTTGCCTATCTCACGGGTAACTGTATAAGCCACTTCATCTTGAGAAACGCCCAACTCAGCGGCTGCGAGTTCTATCGCTTCATTTACGCTTTTTGCGGTTTTTTCTACTTTTAACATTGTTAATCTCTCCTTCTATATCTTCATCGCTTATATCAGTTTTAAGGTATTTGGTTACCCAAATATGCTGAATTATCTGAATCACATTGCTTGTAGTCCAGTAAAGACCAACTGCAGCAGGTAAAGTAAATGCAAACCAAGTGGAGAAAAGCGGCATAATTGCAGTCATTGTCTTCATTGTGTCACCGGCAGAATTTGTTTTGGTATTTGCCTTTTCTTCCTCAGAAAGTACAAGATTTTTGTCCTTCTTTTTGCCTGCATCACCTGATGCTGAAGCTGAAGAAATCTTACTTGAAAGCCATGAACTGAATCCTGATAAAAGCGGTATAATCCAAAGTAATACGGTGCTTTTTGTAACGCCCTGGAACTTTCCTATGAAAATACCCAAAAATGAATTCAGGTTGGGGATGTCAGAAAGGTCCATACCAAAAAATGCGAAGTTAATGGGTTCCAGAACACGATCCCAACTTGTGATAGACGGGTAATTTAAAATTTCAGGGTTTTTAAACAAAAGCTGAGCAATTTGTATTTCATTCAACCCAAATGTATTAAGCTTCGTTGCTTTTTCATAAGTAACGGGAATAATGGCCTGAATTTTTTCAGGAAGTGATGAAAGATTCTGCGCCGCCCAAACGTTAAACGCTTCGCCGATACGCCATATGTCAGCTGTGCTGACACCCATCATATACGCAATTGGTTTTCTTACCACCCAATAGAGTGCAAATATTATAGGAAGCTGAATAAGCATAGGAAGACAACCGCTCATCGGGTTGATGCCATACTTTTGATAAAGCTTCATTGTTTCCTGACTTTGTTTTTCTTTGTCGTTTGCATATTTCTTTTGAATTTCCATCAAAAGAGGTTGAATCTTTTGCGTTTTTGCCATTGATCTTTTTTGCTTTAAGTCAAGTGGAAGAAGCACAAGCTTAATAAAAACCGTGAACAGAATGATTGAAAAACCGTAGTTCCCGATTATTTGGTAAAAAAGATTAAGTATCCAACCAAGGGCAATCATAATATAGGTCATAAAAAAAGACCTCCCTTTATCTGACAGTATTTTACGGAAAATCCACTCCACCCTTTGAAAAAGGGTTACAGCGAAGAATTCTCCATGCGGCTTTGATTATGCCGCAAAAAGGGCCATATTTTTGTATGGCAAGAATGGCATACTCCGAACATGTGGGATAAAACCGACAGCATGGCGGGAAAAGCGGCGAAATAAACCGACGGTATATATTTACAAGCCATATAAAAAATCTTGAAATATAATCAGTCATCTTTTTTCACACCGACCCTTTCCGCAGCAGCCACAAAATCACGCATCAAAGCTGAATATTCCCCCGTAACAGTGCGGCTGCGTGCAACAAGCACAAAGTCGAAGCCT
>JAZNMD010000029.1:0-6000 GCA_045579385.1 Clostridia bacterium | reverse complement strand
AAGGGGAAGGCTTTCCATTAAATTGTTTGTGCTATACTTCAATATTTCAAATCACACTGCTTTTTTCTAAATTCTAATTTATTATCTGTTCATCGGCAAACCTCTTTTGAACCACGCAGGCTCACGCGTGGTTTTCGTTATGCAAAAAAAGAACTGCCATATGGGCAGCTCTTTCGACAAAAATTGCTTGACCTTGTGTCTTTGACAGAGTACAATAAATTCAAGACAGATTGGCTGGTTGTTAAACCGTTTTAAAAGCTGAATGCTCAATACTGCCGCACGCAATTCTGACTCCTCCCATTGAGGGTTGAGTGGTGTAGTCATCAGGAGAAAGATGGACTACCACTGATTTGCCGACAACATCTTCGGGGAAAAACCGGTTTGTGAAAAACAACATTTTGGCTGTTCCGCCATTTGAAAACAAAACCGGGAAATCCCCTGCGTGATTTCCGTGAGGCTCGCCGTCTGGATTCCAGTGTCCGCCTGCCGCCATAAACGGAGTATCTGAATAAACCTCGCCGCAGGTGTCGCTTTCGTGAATATGAAAAGCAAACGGTCCTGTTTGCGGAGATGGTCTCATTGCCTCCTTAAAGTCCGGCAACCCGAAAATTTCCGTCTCTACCCAACTGCCATCCGTGCTTTTCAGAAATTTGACCGTGCCTGTGATATCGGGATACTTAACACTTCCCCTTATATATGCAATTGCATCATAAACATCAAACATTTAAAAATCCCTCCATATATGTCAGATACTATATATATTATGTAAAAGCTTTTATTAAGTGAAAAGGAGAAAGGTGGAATTTCATATGACAAAGACGATAAAATCAGCGTGTGTTATTTTGGGGCTCATCTGTACCCTGAATGCACTCATAAAACAGCCAAATGAAAGTAACGCTCTTGCAAAGGAGCAGGAAATCAAGGGTGTGTGGGTTGCAACGCTTTATTCCATGGACTATCCCACCTCGCCCTCAAACGATGCAGAAGTTCTTAAAAACGACGCAGACGCTATGCTTGAAAATGCAGCAAAGCACGGGTTTAACACCATCTTTCTTCAGGTGCGGTCCACGGGAGATGCTTTTTACAAATCCTCAATTTACCCGTGGTCAAAATATCTGACAGGTGCCGAGGGCAAAGCTCCCGACGATGATTTTGACCCCCTTGAATACATAACAGCCAAGGCACACAAAAAAGGTATTAGCGTCCATGCCTGGATAAACCCGTACCGACTTACAGCGTCAGCAACCGATGGAGAAACTCTGTCCGAAAACAGCATAGCGAAAAAATATCCCCATCTTACAGTAAAGCACACCGACGAAAAGCTTTATCTTAATCCAGGCGAGCCTGAGGCACAAAAGCTGGTAATCGATGGTGCGTTAGAGATTGTCCGAAGCTATGATATTGACGGAATTCACATTGACGACTATTTTTACCCGTCAAGTGCTTTTCCGGACAACGAAACCTTTGCAAAATATGGCGGCAAATTCCTTGACATAGGAGACTGGCGTCGTGACAACACCACTTCTCTTGTGAGGGAGCTTTATAATTCAATAAAAAAAGAGGACCCATCCGTTTTGTTTTCGGTTAGTCCCTGCGGCATATGGGCAAACAAAAGCTCAAATACTGACGGAAGTGACACCTCAGGCAGACAGGCGTACTACGACTACTATGCTGACACACGTCTTTGGGTCAAGGAAAAAATTGTTGATATCATTATTCCTCAGATTTACTGGAACATCGGATACCCCGATGCCGATTTCGAGAAGCTTATAAAATGGTGGGATGATACCGTGGATGGCACAAATGTTGCTCTTTGTATCGGGCAGGCAGTTTACAAAGCGTCTGAGGCAACTGACCCCACATCTGTGTGGTACAAAGAAGCAGGGTTTAATGAGCTTGAAAGGCAGCTGACCCTGATAAAATCGCTTAAAAACTGCTCCGGCTTTGTTCAGTACCGTTTGGGAAGCATCCTTTCATCCTCTGATTTAAGTAATTTTTTAGCTTCTGCAAACATTGCCGAGACCAAGCTTTTTACCGATATAGACACTCATCCGTGGGCAAAAGATTCTATTGAGAGCCTTTATGAAAAAGGCGTAATAAGCGGTATGGGGGATGGCAGCTTTGGCGGCAGCCGGAAGATAAGTCGTGGCGATTTTATGGTTATGCTGGTGCGTCTTACAAAGCATAATGTTCCATTTACTGAAAACTTTTCAGACGTCGACCCCGACAAATATTATTACAACGAAATCGGGATAGCCAAAGTGATGGGCTTTGCCACCGGCAGAGAGAATAACACGTTTGACCCTGACTCTCCCATTACAAGAGAGGATATCTCAACCCTGGTGTGGAGAGCTTTGATGCGAGAAGGAAAGCTTAAGGAAGACAGCAGTTTCTCTCTTGCCTCCCGATTTTCGGACGCAAACAGCATCTCCGAATATGCCCGCATTGCTGTTGCCACTATGGCAGAAAAAAAGCTTATTAACGGATATGAAAGCGGAGAGTTTAAGCCAAAAGCACTTGCAACCCGGGCTGAATGTGCCTGCATACTAGACAGAGTGTCAAAGCTTTTGTATTAATTATTGATTAAATTAAAAGTCCCGTGATATCAAAGCCACGGGACTTTTGCATATTTTGTTTTATCTGAAAATCAATAATTTTCTGCGTGTACTTCAAAGTAGCTCTTTGGATGTGCACAGGTCGGGCAAAGCTCAGGTGCTTTTTTGCCAACAATTATGTGACCACAGTTGCGACATTCCCACACCTTGATTTCACTCTTTTCGAAAACTTCTGCTGTTTCTACGTTTTTAAGAAGTGCACGATATCTTTCTTCGTGGTGCTTTTCAATAGCTGCCACCAATCTGAATTTTGCTGCAAGTTCCGGAAAGCCTTCCTCATCAGCAGTTTTTGCAAAACCATCATACATATCTGTCCATTCGTAGTTTTCTCCGTCAGCAGCCGCAGCAAGATTTGCTGCTGTGTCGCCAATGCCTTCAAGCTCCTTAAACCACAGTTTAGCATGCTCCTTTTCGTTTTCTGCTGTCTTTAAGAAAAGTGCCGAAATCTGCTCATAACCTTCCTTCTTTGCAACAGAAGCAAAATAAGTATACTTGTTTCTTGCCTGTGACTCGCCTGCAAAAGCGGCTTCAAGATTTTTTTCTGTTTGAGTTCCAGTGTATTTGCTCATAATATTCCCTCCGTACTTTTTATTTGTTATATTTTATCATATTAATATCGGATTATCAATACAGTTGTCTTAATTTCCCTCTTTTTGAGAACCTGTAGGGCTTACAATACTGTATCCGACATTTACAAGATGGTCAGCAACTCTTTCAAGGCCGACTATAACGGATGAATAGTAAGGACTTACATCTACGCTGCAGTTCCCTTCGGCAAGTCTTGCAAAGTGGCTGGCAATAAGTTCTTTTTTCATACCGTCAACGCTGTTTTCAAGTTTTGTCAGTTCAGACAGCTCGTCTTTATGCAATGTCTCAAATGCATTTATCGCTATGGTAAACATCTGCATAACTGTATCACGCATCTTTGTAATTCCGCTAAGTGCATGCTCTGAGAAAGAGATATTTCTGTTCATCATTTCAAGGCCGATTTCGTTAAAATTCTCAGCATGGTCGCCGATACGTTCAAGGTCGTTCAAAACATGGAAATACGAACCTATAACTTTTTCATCACTTCCCTCAACCGCTGCGGATAACTTGATTAAAAATCCGGTTAACTGGCTGTTTGTAAAGTCGATGACTTTTTCATTTTCGCAAATCTTCTCATTATACTCTGCACTTCCTGTTTCCATTGCAACAAAGCTCAGGCGTGTGTTTTCTTCTGCTAAAGAAATCATATAATCAATTTCTTTTTTAACCTGCATAAGTGCAATGGGAGGTGTTGAAATAAGTCTTTCATCCACATATTTAAGGGATAGCTCTTCTTTGGCTTCTTTCTTTTCCTTGATTATTGAATATGAATAATTAACAAGGTGTTTTACAAACGGAAGAAGCGCACAAGTTGTGGTTACATTAAATACAACGTGGAAAAACGAAACCCTCATCTGAAGCGACATCGCATCGCTTCCGGGGAATACAGCTGTCAGGAATTTTACTGCCGGCTCTCTGAAAAGCCAGATAATTGCTGTAAACAACACCGTTCCTATTACATTAAATGTAAAGTGTATAAGTGCAACTCTTTTTGAATTGGCATTTGCACCGATAGCTGCAAGAAGTGCTGTTACGCAGGTACCAATGTTTGCCCCAAGGACGATAAAAAGTGCGAGGTCAAGCGGAAGAACGCCTGTTCCAACCATTGTGATAACAACACCGGTAGCGGCAGAAGAGCTTTGAATGAGTGCTGTAAAAATAACGCCCACCAATATAAGAAGAAGCGGGAAATCAATCACCTTAAAGATTTCGGTAAACATATTCTCAACGAGAGGATTTCCAAACGCCTGCTCGCTGCTCATAACGTTAAGTCCTACAAATATAAGTCCCAGACCACAGCAAAGGCTGCCGGCAATTTTAACCCTTTCCTTTTGAGAAAAGCCCATCATCACGCCTGCAAAGGCAAGAAGGTACATTGCCATATTAAAATAGTCATTTTTAAGTGCAACCAAAACACCTGTGATTGTTGTTCCTATATTTGCACCCATAATAATAGGTGTTGCCTGCATAAGAGTCATAACCCCTGCATTAACAAGACCGATAACCATTACCGATGTGGCTGATGAGCTTTGGATAATTGCGGTTACGCCGGCACCGATTCCGACACCGGAAAATCTGTTGTTGCTGATTTTTTCAAGAAGTCGTTTCATTCCCATTCCGGCACTTCGTTCCAGAGCGTCTCCCATAAAGTTCATTCCTACAATAAAAACTCCAACGCCCGCCAAAAGCCAGATAAGACTCTGTATCAATTGCATAATTTCTTGTGATGTTAACATATCCATGCTCCTTTTGTGTGAATCTGTTTCTTATTATATCCTAATTAAGAAATTTTTTCAATATGCTTTCAAAAATTTTGATATTTTATTATCCGTGTAAAGTACAATGGTACTCGGCAATAAACGAATACAACTGCACGGCAATATAACTTGCCGCAAGGCAGGTATAACTGAAAAACGATACAGTAAAACTGTATCGTTTTTTCTGACTTTCAAGTACGAAATAGATGCAGAGGTTTAATCATTCACTATTTGAATTATCTCTTTAAAGTTTTACAATTTTAACAACATCTGCTTTTATAATAATTTCATACGAGGCATTCTCTATATCATTAAAAGCGACAATTTTTAAGAGAGTATTGTTTTCAAACAGACTAAACTCAATAATTTCATCACTGTTTAATGTAACATCAGGAATACTAGCATACAATACATTCTCAAAACATAATACAATTATTGCCGTTTCATCATCGTTTTCTTTATACTTTGTTTGTTTCCAACAGCAGAAATCTACCTCTATATTTATTTTATTATTTTTCCTATCATAATTAATACTTTCTAATAGACTATCATGAAAATCATATAACTCTAGCTCATCTAATTTTTTCATTATTTATCCTCCTTTACGGTATAATGTGCGAAGATTTTGAATTTTTAGGGACAGGATTTCCAAACACATCTAGATAATAATCGTGTTTACCTGTTGCTTTTGGGTTTAAAATGTGATAATGATCTTTACCTTTGTAACCATCGGCACCCTTTATCCCCTTGTCATATCTAATCGTTAGATCATTCTTTTTGTATGTGCGTGATGTTGTGTTCTTTTTCATTTCAAAAGGTGTAATGTCTTCCCAACCGCTATTTTTTAATTCTGTTGGTTTGGGTAATTTTATTGTTTTACCAGCATCCGTTATGCTGTCCGCAACCCTTGCAACATCACTTGCCTTATCTGCTATTCTTAGAGCCTTACCTGTATCTCCAACTTCGCCAATAATCGGAACTATTCCCAACAAATCAAAGCCCGCAGAAATCAGGTCTCCCCTGAGCAAGTCAACAGGTAT
>JAZNMD010000028.1:0-2723 GCA_045579385.1 Clostridia bacterium | reverse complement strand
GATATTCCACTGTAACTGAAATGATATCAGAACTTGAGGCTGTTCTCAATGATCCATCCCGCGAGATTACTACGGAAGACAATTTTAAAAGTGAAATTCCCGATACGGACAAAACTATAAAAATGGCTGCTGTAAAACCTGTGGTTATTGAGGATGAGGTTGAACCCGAAATGGAGGAAGAACTTGAAATGAAATCCGTTAAGCATAAGCCTGAAACAACGAAAATAAATAAAAAGAAAGAAAAACAAGTCATTGCTGTTGCAATAGTAAGCGCTGTTGTGATAATAGCAATTATTGTTACTGCATTTCTTTCGTTAAGCGGTATTGGCGGGATGATTAAAGAGGCGAATACTGTTGAGATTCCTGACATTGTAGGTAGATCCTATGATGATGCATATCAAAAGTATGTCGCCGAGGCAGATGAAAATGCAGAATATGAGGTAAATATCATAAAAGAATATGTTGAAAGCGAGCTTGACGAAAATACAATTATTTTTCAGGAGCCCGAGGCTGGTGAAAAAGTAAAGATTAAGGACGGGATTATTACCATAAAGGTTAAACTGAGTGAGGGAAGACCTGAGATAGTGCTAAAGGACTACACTAAGTACAGCGATACAAGAGAGATAGAGCAGGACCTTAAGAAGCTTGGACTTAAGTATCGTGAAGAAGAAACATTCAGTGATGATATTCCAATCGGTATGATTATACGTCATATACCGGGGGCTAATGAGACTGTGAAGAAGGGCGACACTATTGTATTTTACAAAAGTAAAGGTCCCGAGGACACGAATGACATAGGAAACAATGACCAAACAACAGGAAATGGCGGTAGCACCAATCCTTCTGAGAACACGGATAAGCCGGATAATCAGGGCGATGACAAAATAAAGAAAACAAGGCTTACCATCCTTGGCCCAAGAGATAAGGCAAGTGCACTTGTTCAGGTAAAAGTAAATGGTGTTGAGCAATACAGCAAAGTTCTTAAAAAGAACGAAAGTGACCTGTTGTTATTGCAGGGAGCAACTGACTCAGTAAGGGTTGAAATATTCTTTGATGGCGTGTCACAGGGTAAAAGAACAGTAGAACTTAAGTAAAGAGGTAAAGATGGAAATTCTGGAAGGGGTAATCATAAAGGGTATAGGCGGTTTTTACTATGTAGATACCCTTCAGGGCATAATTGAATGTCGTGCAAAGGGGATATTCCGAAAAAGAGGGGAAACCCCGCTTGTGGGAGACAGGGTAAAAATTGAATTGACCGGCGATAAAAAAACAGGAACTGTGGCAGAAATTTTGCCTCGGAGGAGCGAGCTTATAAGACCTTCCGTTGCAAATGTTTCGCAGATGATGCTGGTTGTGGCGCTTGAAAGTCCAAAACCCAACACCTATATTCTGGATAAGCTTATTGCGGCAGCTGAGTTTGCCGGACTTAAAATCACGCTGTGCTTTAACAAAAGTGATTTAACAACAGATGTCAGCTTGCCTCAGCTTTACACGCATGCAGGATTTGATGTTGTAACAGTGAGTGCCGCTAAGAATTTTAATATTGACGAATTGAAGATGCGGCTTAAGGACGAGGTAACTGTGTTTGCGGGTAATTCAGGTGTCGGGAAGTCCAGTATCCTGAATCGTATTATGAATCTGGATATGTTTGAAACAGGTAAAGTAAGTGACAAAACTGCACGTGGCAAGCATACAACAAGACATTCTGAACTGGCGGAGCTTCCTTTTGGAGGTTATATAATCGACACGCCGGGATTCAGTTCCTTTGAACTTACGGAGGTAATGCCTGAGGACCTTTCGCTGCTTTTCAGAGAATTTGAAAGATGTAAAGGCGATTGCAGATTTCCGGATTGCCGCCATATTGCTGAACCTGATTGCAGAATTATTGATGGCGTCAAATGCGGAAATATAGCAGAAAGCAGGCACGAAAGTTACAAACTTTTGTATGATGAAGTAAAATCGGCTATCAATCGGTATTAATTACAGGAGAGACGGATTATGAAAAACAAATATATCAGGATTGCACCATCTCTGCTTGCGGCTGATGCGGCAAGACTTGGCTGGGAAGTAGAAAGAATTGAAAAAGCGGGTGCTGACTGGGTGCATATTGATGTTATGGATGGACATTTTGTGCCGAACCTTGCCTATTCACCCGATATTGTAAAGGCACTTAAAAAAGTGACAGGCCTTTTGCTTGATGTGCATCTTATGATATCTGACCCGATGAAGTACATAAAAGCTTTTGCCGATGCAGGAGCGGATGTAATTACAATACATCACGAGGCTATGGAAAATCCTCGTGAGGCGGTTGATTATATTCACAGCCTGGGAAAGCTTGCAGGTGTTTCGGTTAAACCGGGAACGGATGTGTCTGTTATAAAGGATTATATTGAATGTCTTGATTTGGTTCTTGTTATGACGGTTGAGCCGGGTTTTGGCGGACAGAAATATATCGAGGAAATGAATGAAAAAATCAGCAAAGCACGAAAAATGATTGACGAATGCGGAAAAGATATATATCTTGAAGTGGATGGAGGCGTAACGGTTGATAACATTGCAATGCCGTCAGGAAACGGTGCTGATGTTATAGTAGCAGGCTCGGCTGTGTTTAAGGCAGAAGATGTGGAAACAACCATTGCAAAGATGAGGGAGCGTGCAATATGAGATGCTTCATTTTTGCATCTGCGGATATAGATTCGTATGACTGGCTTAAAGAAAAAGAG
>JAZNMD010000027.1:0-3444 GCA_045579385.1 Clostridia bacterium | reverse complement strand
CTTTCAGTATCTACATTGCCACCTCATCCGAGTTTTGCTACGCAAAACCCACCTTCCCCTCAAGGGGAAGGCTTTTCATTAAATTGTTTGTGCTATACTTCAATATTTCAAATCACACTGCTTTTTTCTAAATTCTAATTTATTATCTGTTCATCGGCAAACCTCTTTTGAACCACGCAGGCTCACGCGTGGTTTTCGTTATACAAAAAGGCTGCAAAAGACGCAATGTCTTCTGCAGCCTCATTTTTATAATCCCTAAAAGGACAATATCTTTGCAAGTTGCACCAGGTCATCCTTTGGAGTTGGTTCCATCTGCAAGCCTTCAAATATATCTATATCAAAAATCTCATCATTTTTAACGCCGATAATTCTATCGCCCACACCATTTCT
This sequence comes from Clostridia bacterium, assembly GCA_045579385.1. Classification (GTDB taxonomy): domain Bacteria; phylum Bacillota; class Clostridia; order Monoglobales; family Monoglobaceae; genus SIG440. The sequence continues at coordinate 3,054 of JAZNMD010000027.1, read as the reverse complement.
TAAAAGTTCCACCGCTCTGTGACCCATTTTGCCCGCCATAAGTCTGTCCTTAACGGTCGGAGAGCCGCCTCTTTGCAGATATCCTAAGATTGTTGTTCTGGTTTCAATCCCCGTTTCCTTTTCAATCTTCTTTTCAAGCTCATAGATGTCGCCTTTTACGCCCTCTGCAACTATGATAATGAAATGATGCTTGTTTCTCATAACGCCCTGTTCTATAGGCTTGATGATGTCCTTTTTATAGTCAATCTCCTTTTCGGGTACCAAAGTAACCTCTGCCCCCGAAGCAATACCCACGTGAAGAGCAATGTTGCCTGAATTTCTTCCCATAACCTTGATCAGATTACATCTGCTGTGGCTGTTTGCGGTGTCTCTGATTTTGTCCACCGCTTCAATTGCTGTGTTTATTGCGGTATCAAAACCGATTGTGTATTCGGTAAACGCAATGTCGTTATCTATTGTTCCGGGAATACCAACAGTCGGAAGCCCCTCTTTGCAAAGGTCTCTTGCACCACGGAACGAACCGTCACCGCCGATAACCACAAGCCCGTCTATGCCAAAATACTTTGCCTCTGTTGCGGCACGCTTAACGCCCTCTGGTGTTTTGAATTCTGCACTTCTTGCGGTTTTTAATATTGTACCGCCTCTTTGGATTATCTCAGAAACATATCTTGCATCCATTTCAAATATATCGCCATGTAAAAGTCCCTCATACCCGTTGCGGATACCCATTACCTTGAGACCTGCGTACTTTGCAGACCGCACAACCGCTCTGATTGCCGCATTCATTCCCGGTGCGTCGCCGCCGCTGGTAAGAACCCCTATGCATTTTATTTTATCATTGCCCATTTTCATCTTCTCCTTTTTGATGCCAATTTTTATCTTTCGTCTATCGGCGTATATTCTTTACGTTTCATAACATTTTTGTACGCAGGACGAACAATCTTGCCGCCCGTCATAACCTCTTCTATGCGATGAGCACACCAGCCTACAATTCTTGCCATTGCAAATATCGGAGTATAAAGCTCCTCAGGAAGACCCAGCATCTGATATACAAATCCCGAATAAAAGTCAACATTTGCAGGCATAGGGAAAGTTATCCCCTTTTCATTCTCAAATACCTTCGGTGCAATCCTTTCAATACATTCATAAAGAGCAAACTCCTTTTCTCTGCCGAATTGCTGTGCAAGTTCTCTTGCAGATTCTTTAAGAATGGTCGCTCTTGGGTCGGACAAAGTGTAAATCGCATGGCCTATACCATAGATAAGACCGCTTCCGTCGCCTGCTTCTTTGCGGACAATTTTGCAAAGATAGTCGTAAACCTCCTGCTCATCCTCCCAGTTTTTAACTGCCGCCTCTATCTCGTGCATCTGCTTAAGAGTTTTTTCATTTGCTCCACCATGTCTTGGGCCCTTGAGTGAGCCAATTGCCGCAGCCACAGCAGAGTATGTATCTGTGTTACTTGACGACAGCACACGTATCGCAAATGCCGAGTTGTTACCGCCGCCATGCTCTGCGTGGATAATAAGTGCACGGTCAAGTATGCGAGCCTCGGTTTCCGTATAACGATGATTTGCCCTTGTCATATACAAAAAGTTCTCTGCGATTGAAAGCTTTGGATTGGGGTTATGAAGCACCAGACTTGTCCCGTCAAAATAATGCTTCTTTGCCGCATAAGCATAAGCAATCAGCGTGGGGAACCGAGCAATCAGTTCAAGACTTTGTCTAAGCAGATTTGTCATGCTTATATCATCAGGATTTCCCTCGCTGTCATATGAATAAAGTGCCAGAACAGAACGTGCCAGCTTGTTCATAATGTTGTTACTGGGAGCCTTTAATATCATATCCTCCGCAAACCCTTCAGGCAAAAGGCGTTTGCTTGCCAATACGTTTGAAAAATTCTCCAGTTCTTCGCGTGTGGGAAGTCCGCCAAACATAAGAAGAAAAATTGTTTCTTCAAATCCGAACCGACCCTCACGGTCACAGCTTTCAACAATATCCTCAATACTTATTCCACGATACCGCAAAGTTCCCTCAATCGGTGCTTTTGACCCTTCGTCAAGCACGTATCCGTGAACCTCGCCAATACCCGTAAGCCCCGCAAGCACACCTGTTCCGTCTGCATTTCTGAGACCTCTTTTAACATTGTAATCACTGTAATAATGCTTTGGTATACCATTCAAGCTTTCGTGCTGCTCCAGTATCGCATCTATATATTTACCAAAATTATCTTCCATTACATAAAACCCTTTCATCGATTAGTCTTTCCTAACTTTTAGCCCGGAGGCCAGCCCAGATTTCTGCCTGCCAGCAAATGAAAATGCAGATGTCCCACACTTTGACCTCCATCTTCGCCGCAGTTATTGACAATGCGATATCCTGCGTCCTGGAACCCCAAACCCTTTGCAATTTCTGCTGCCGCTTCAAAAATGCTTGCAACAACCTTTGAGTTTTCAGCTGTTATCTCGTTTGCTGAAGTTATATGAACTTTAGGAATAATCACAATGTGCTGCGGTGCCTGAGGTGCTATGTCTCTGAACGCCAGCACATCATCATTTTCATAAACCTTTGTTGATGGGATTTCTCCCTTTATAATCTTACAAAAAAGACAGTTTCCCATAAGTTTGCCTCCTTGTTTCTTTGTTATTCTTCCCTTTGGAGAATTTTAAATACACTCCAGATTCTATTTTGTTGCGACAGTTTATCCTCGCAGATGGCATTTCCCCACCATTAAAATCTGAGGATTTCTGTCTGTGATTTTTACAGTAGTGTTTTTACCAAAGCAAGTGCTTCCGAAATCTTGCTTGCGTCCTTGCCACCTGCCTGAGCGCTGTCGGGCTTTCCGCCACCACCGCCGCCGCAAGCCTTTGCAACCTCGCGGATTATGTTTCCTGCGTGAGCACCTTTCTTAACAGCCTCTGCAGTTGCCATTGCAACTATATTAACCTTGTCATCTGCCGCTGACGCAAGCACAATAATCGCACAATCCATCTTTTGCTTGAGGTTATCTCCTGCGCCACGGAGAGAGTTCATATCAAGCCCGTCATCCAGACGATG
>JAZNMD010000026.1:0-5212 GCA_045579385.1 Clostridia bacterium | reverse complement strand
AAATTTGCGAAACAAATTTACACGAATTCCGTTGCAACGAGGTCCTGGAAAATTATTTTGTAAAATAATTTTCATAGCAGCAAATGTTATGCTGCTGTGAAATAGCCTAAGCAGGCTATTTCTACAAAGGACACTTGTTATTATTAAAGGGTATGTGAAAACATTGTTTTCACATACCCTTATGTTTTTTGTTCAGGCAGACCTGTAAGCCGAGTTCTGTCATTTAAGACGACTATCTATCTAAGCCGGATATCACTACCAGGCTTTAGCCACCTTCTCGAAGGGCGCCGGGCAGGCTTAATCCTTCATTCAGGTGTTGCTCCGAGTGGGGTTTACAGCGTAGGTCAGTCGCCTGACCCCGGGTGAGCTCTTACCTCGCCTTTCCACCCTTACCGGCATAATACCGGCGGTATATTTCTGTTGCACTTTCCTTAGAGTTGCCTCCACAAGGTGTTACCTTGCACCCTGCCCTATGGAGCTCGGACTTTCCTCACGCACAGGATTGCTCCTTATGCCCGCAGCCGTCCAATCTGCCAAAAACTTTTATTCACTGAAGATTGAAACCTTGATGATACCATCAATACCCTTGATGTCGTTTATTAAAGCGTCTGTAATTGCGCTGTGGGTGTCAATCATTGTGTAAGCATAGTCACCGCGACTTTTGTTTGTCATATTTTCTATATTGATGTTATCTTTGGTAAACAGTGCTGAAATCTGTGAAAGCATAGATGGAATATTTTTGTGAGCTACTGCAACACGTGAACCGCAGACTTTACCCATATCGCAGTTGGGGAAGTTTACTGAGTTGATGATGTTACCGTTTTCCAGGAAGTTACGAAGCTCCTGAGCTGCCATAATAGCACAGTTATCTTCGCTTTCAGGAGTGGATGCACCAAGATGTGGCATCACGATAACGCGGTCACTTTTTAAAAGTTCCTCAGTTGCAAAGTCAGTAACATATTCTGAAACAGTTCCGTCTTCGAGAGCGGCAAGAACTGCGGCGGTGTCAACCAGCTCTGCCCTTGAGAAGTTGAGTAGTCTTACGCCTTTTTTAACCTTTCTGAAAAGGTCTGCGTTAAACATTCCCTTGGTGTCAGCTGTTGCAGGAACGTGGATTGATATGTAGTCACTCTTTGCTAAAAGTGTATCAATATCGTTTGCGTGCTCAGCTGCACGTGTCATACGCCAAGCGGCGTCAACTGAAAGGTAGGGGTCGTAGCCGATAACGTTCATTCCAAGTGCGTGAGCAGCGTTTGCAACACGGATACCTATTGCCCCGAGCCCGATAATACCAAGAGTTTTACCCTGGATTTCAGGACCTGCAAAGCTTGATTTGCCTTTTTCAACCAGTTTTGAAACCTGGTCGCCTTCGCCGATAAGAGTTTTTGCCCAGGCGATACCCTGAACAACCTTTCTTGAAGCAAGCAAAAGACCTGCGATAACCAATTCCTTAACAGCATTTGCGTTTGCACCGGGAGTGTTGAATACCACAATTCCCTTTTCGCTGCATTTGTCAATGGGAATATTGTTTACACCTGCACCTGCACGGGCAATGGCTGAAAGACTTTCAGGAAGCTCCATATCGTGCATATTAAAGCTTCTGAGAATTATACCATCGGGATTTTCTACTTCGTCGCCGAAGGTGTATTTGTCGTCAAATATGTCAAGACCGATTTTTGCAATTTTATTAAGTGTTTTTACTTTATACATTTAAAATCACCTCGTTAAGCATTTTCCTGTTCAAACTTCTTCATAAATTCAACCAAAGCTTCAACGCCTTCTGTTGGCATTGCGTTATAAATGCTTGCACGCATACCGCCAACACTGCGATGTCCCTTGAGATTTACAAAGCCTGCTTCGGTTGATTCCTTACAGAACTTTTTGTCAAGCTCAGCATCGCCTGTAACGAAGCAAACGTTCATCATAGAGCGGCAAGCTTTGTCTGCAGTAGCTTTAAAGAGCTTTGATGAATCAAGGAAGTCATAAAGAAGAGCTGCTTTTTTCTCGTTGCGGGTTTTCATTGCTTCAAGGCCGCCATTCTTAAGTGCCCATTTGTAAACAAGACCTGCGATATAAATTGCGTAGCAGGGAGGTGTGTTATACATTGAGTCGTTCTCTGCCATTGTTTTATAGTCAAGCATTGTTGGGATATCTTCTCGTGCTGTACCCAAAAGGTCCTCACGGATGATAACAACTGTAAGACCTGCGGGAGCCATATTCTTCTGTGCACCGGCGTAGATAACGCCGAATTTGGCAACATCAACAGGTTCGCTTGTGATGCAGGATGACATATCGGCAACCAGAATCTTATCGCCTACATCAGGAACTTCGGGGAATTTTGTGCCGAAGATGGTGTTGTTGTAGCAAACGTGAACATAATCAGCGTCCTCACGCACCATATCAGGTGTGATTTTTGGTATGTAACTGAAGGTTTTGTCTTCAGAGGTTGCGATACATTTAGCGTCGCCATATTTTTTTGCTTCCTTGAAAGCTTTTCCTGAGAACTGGCCGGATACAACATAGTCTGCCTTTCCTGTTTTCATAAGATTGAGGGGAACAGCTGCAAACTGTGTTGATGCACCACCCTGAAGGAAAAGAACCTTGTAGTTGTCAGGGATATTCATAAGCTCTCTGAAATCTGCTTCGGTTTGTTTGATTATTGCATCATATACAGGTGAACGGTGACTCATTTCCATAACGGACTGACCGCTTCCGTTGTAATTAAGCATTTCTGCCTGTGCGGTCTCAAGAACTTCAAGAGGAAGCATTGATGGACCTGCTGAAAAGTTATAAACTCTGTTCACAAAAAACACTCCTAACATTATTTAAAAATATATTAATATATAGTATATAACTTTTTTGCGTGTCCGTCAACCAAAAATTGATTATTTTTTAACAAAAAGTCAACAAGATTTTTCCCGCATGCCTTTGAAAATTTCATATATTCCCACAAGCAGAAGAAAACCGCCAAAAAGACGCCTTAAAAAATTATTTTCAAGCTGTGCCGCAAAAAGGGACCCCAGCACTGCACCGGGGAGGCCTGAAATTCCGAGAACAAGGGCAACTTTTACTTTGATGCTTTTGTTTTTCAGATGAATAAAAAGTGCGGCAAGTGCTGTGGGAATGAAATATGTCAGGTTTATTCCCTGCGCAGTTTGCTGACTGATTTTTTCTGTCATTATAAGGGCGGGGATAAGGATTGCTCCGCCGCCGATGCCCATTCCGCTGATTATTCCGCTTAAAAAGCCTGTTATAATATTAAGCATATGCGCTCCTTTACAAAATCATTTTTACTGCGGTTATGCAAATTACTGCTCCAAACCCGATTTTAAGCCACTTTTTCGGGACTTTTTTAAGGAACTTTGCACCAACCATTCCGCCGACCAGACCGCCGACTGACACCCACAGCCATATTTTAAAGTTGAAAAAGCCTTTCTGAAGATACAAAAACGAGCTGACGATGGACATCAGCAAAATTACGGGGATGGCGGTTGCGTGGGCGGTGTGTTCCTCTGTATCCAAGAACTTTTCCATAAGGGGAACAAGCACAGACCCGCCACCTGCACCGAAAAGTCCGTTCAGGATGCCCGTGCCAAAGCCGATGGCAATCTGTTTGTAATATTTTTTGAACATAAAAAAACCTCCATACAACAGTAGTTTGGAGGTTTAAAAAATCTTTTATTCATTTGTTTTCAAAATTCCAAGGTCATCAACAAAATCAAAAAATACGCCTTCACGTACGCCGATATCTGCCACGATTATTTTTGGCGGCGAAATCCGTGAGAGAATGGCTTTAAGAATAATTGCGCCGCCCATAATTATATCGGCACGGTCAGCACCGATTTCGGGGATGGAGAGTCTTGTGTTAAAATCAGAGGCTTCAATCAGCTTCAGGGTAGAGTTGATTTCTGATGGGACAAGCTCAATGCTGCCGGTGGCATCTTGGGAGGCGGGGGATACACCTATACGGGCAACGGTGCGAAGCGTTCCGCCTATACCAACGATTGGGGTACCTTTAAAGCTTTCGAGCCAGGCAGCAGAGTCAAGCATGGAAGAAGCAAAGGCGAGAGCCTTGTTTATTGAGTCGGGCGTCTCTCCCGATGCAAAAAAGTTTTCGCATATGCCACGTGAACCATGGGGAAAGCTGAACATATTTGCAGGATTGTTGCCAATCCCGATAAGCTCTGTGCTGCCGCCGCCAATATCGCAGATTACACCGCTCTGAGTACCGAGCAGGCGTTTGACTGCAAGGGCATCAAGTGCAGCTTCGGTTTTGCCGCTGATTACATTTATGTCAATGCCGACAGAGTCTTTTACCAGATTTAAAAATTCATCCTTGTTTGTGGCTTTACGCACTGCTGCTGTTGCAACAGCTATACAGATGTCGGTTTTTTCAGATTCCATAATTGTTTTGTATTCTTCCAAGGCTTTTACAGCACGTAGTTGCGCAGCAGGGCTTAATTGTGAGGTTTTTGCCATACCTTCGCTCAGGCGGATGACGCTCCTGAATGTTTTCAAAGCGTCACACCTGTCAGTGCTGAATATACTCATACGCACAGAATTTGAGCCGAGGTCAATAACTGCAATTTTTTTCAAGGATATCTCTCCTTACCGAAGCTTTATTTATACAAGTTATTCTATCATTTTTTGTGATTTTAGTCAATAGAGGCAAATATGCAGAAACGGTGTGTTAGTTGACATTAAAAAAGGGGTAATTCCGGGCGGGAAATGAATAGTAAAACCTTGACAAAAAGGGATTTTTGGTGTATACTACACAATGATGTTTGGACAAAGACTAGGGGTTATTATGCTGGTATAGCTCAGTTGGTAGAGCAGCGCATTCGTAATGCGCAGGTCGCAGGTTCAAGTCCCGTTACCAGCTCCACGTCGAAGCAAAGTTCGCTTTGCTTCGACTTTTTTTATGCAAAAAAGTCATCCGCCCGCTTCCTTGCTTCTCCTCTTTCACAAAAAGTCACGCTCGGCTCACCTGTTCGGTTGTAAACGCCCTCACGACGGCTCACTGTCGCTACCAACTTTTTGTGAGTTTTGTTTTGAGACGTTATGGACACTCGTACCAGAAGAGTATTCGGAACTTAGCCGGATGCTTTTTTATATCTGTTTCTGCGACCTGTGGTGTGAAAACACCTTGTGTTTTCCTGCATCCCAAAATGCTGTCGCATTTTGCAAACCTTCGTTAAAAACAGTCCACCGG